>JBLIBC010000072.1:0-10756 GCA_047632015.1 Glaciecola sp. | reverse complement strand
TCCTGCTCGATTCACTGAATCAAGCTTAGTGAAAAAGATGGAGGAGAATGGAGTGGGAAGACCATCTACTTACGCTCCAACTATTTCAACGATTCAAAAAAGAACTTATGTAGTTAAGGAAGACAGGGATGGTTATGAGCGTGAATATCGTTCAATGACTGTGGAGAATGGTGAGTTTAACTCTGTGATGAGTACAGAGAATACTGGGGCTGAAAAATCAAAATTATTTCCGACAGATATTGGAATATTGGTGAGTGACTTTTTAGCTATGTATTTTGGTGGCATCATTGATTATAGTTTTACTGCAAACATCGAAAAGGAATTTGATGAAATTGCTGCTGGGAATAAAGAATGGAAAGAGGTGTTGGCGGCGTTTTACAAACCGTTTCACAAGACTGTTGAGGAAACAACTGAGAAATCAGAAAGAGTAACTGGACTTAGGGAGTTAGGTGTAGATCCTAAAACCAAGAAAAATGTCTACGCTCGAATGGGTAGGTATGGTGCTATGGTTCAACTGGGAGAAACTCCTGAAAATGATGACGATCCAAAACCTAAGTATGCTGGTTTAAGAAAAGAGCAATCATTAAGCAGTGTGACTTTTGAGGAAGCATTGGATTTGTTCAAATTGCCAAAAGTAGTAGGGGTGTTTAATGATAAAGACTTAAAAGTGGCAATTGGTCGTTTTGGACCTTACGTGCAAAGTGGAAGTTTATTTGCATCTATTCCAAAAGGGGAGGAGCCTCTTGATTTAACGTTGGATAGAGCTATTGAGTTAATGGAAGCGAAAATTTTAGCGGACAAAGAAAAGTTTATTAACTCGTTTGATCATGAAGCTGGGGAAATTCAAATCTTGAATGGAAGATGGGGACCTTATATTAAACACCTTAAAAAGAATTTCAAAATTCCAAAGGAAGAAGATCCTAAAAAATTAACAATGGAGCAGGCTTATGAATTAATCAAAAATCCTATTAAGCCAAAAAGAGGAGGTAAAAAGAAAAAGAAAAAGTAAATGAGTTTAGGGATTTACCTTCATGAACTTTCAAGTGAATTTACCAATTCAGAAACTTGGAATAAGAATACGATGGGTGCTTCCATGTGTTTTTATGAGGATGAGATACATAGCAGTCAATTAAACGATGCTAAAATTGCCATAGTTGGGGTGGAGGAGGTTAGAGGAGCTGAGGTTGACTATGATGCTTCATCCAGTGTAAAAAGTATCCGAAAAGAGTTTTATTGCATGTTTAATCATTTTCCAAATGTCAATTTGATGGATTTGGGTGATGTGAAAGCTGGAAATTCTGTAGAAGATACTTATTATGCGGTTTCAAAAATTGTGGAGGAATTGGTTAAAAAGGATGTAATTCCAATTGTGTTGGGAGGTAGTCAAGATTTAACATTTGCAAGCTACAAAGCGTATGAAGCTTTGGAGCAGTCAGTAAATATTGTTACAGTCGACCCAAAAATAGACATGGGTGTGATTGATGATCAGGTAAATGAGTCGAACTACATCAATCACATTGTGATGCATCAACCAAACTACCTTTTTAATTACAGCAGTTTGGCTTATCAAAGTTATTACACTGATGACGAATTGGTTTCCTTGATGGAAAAGTTAAATTTTGATTCCTACAGGTTAGGGTATGTGAAGTCAAACATTGAAGAAATTGAACCAGTCTTAAGAAGTGCTGATATTTTGAGTTTTGACATCAATGCTATAAAATCGAGTGATGCTCCTGGAACAGTACTTTCCTCTCCTAACGGTTTAAGTGGTGAGGACAGTTGCAGAATATTTAGGTACGCTGGACTTTCGGATAAGTTAACGGCTATTGGTGTATATAATTATAGTGCCGATAAAGATTACAGTAAAATTAGTGCAAAACAATTAGCTCAAATGTTATGGTACTTTATTGATGGTGTCAATAATCGAAAACAAGATTACCCTGTTGCAACTGTTGCAAAATACATTAAGTATCATGTGGATGTTGAAAATGAGAAGCTAAGTTTAGTGTTTTATAAGAGCCCTAAAAGTGGTAGGTGGTGGGTTGAAGTGCCGTATCCCGAGGATGCAGGACATAAGCATGCTAAGCACTTAGTAATGCCATGTTCATACAATGATTATCTAAAAGCATGCGAAGGTGAAATACCTGAAAGATGGTGGCAATCTTATCATAAGTTGATTGCATAGACTTCCTTTCAGTGTTTTATAAACCTGTTAAATTTTGTGAGCGTAGTTTTTTTACGTAGTTTTAACGGTTGATTATAACAACTAACACTGTTTATACTTAAGATGAGAAAACTATTATTGACATTATCTATCTTGCAAGTGGCACTACACGTAGGCGCGCAGCAAGACGCACAATTTTCACAAAACAGATTTTTAAGTACGTCAGTTAATCCAGGAGCTACTGGAATTAAAGGAATGGATTGTTTTGGATTAGTGGCAAGACAACAGTGGGTAGGGTTCGAAGGAAAACCTACAACAGGAATGTTAACTTACGAAAGTGCACTAGTAGCGTATAACAGTGGGGTTGGAGCTGTGTTAGTGTATGATCAAATTGGTTTTGAGCAAAATTTATTCTTTAAAGGAAATTATGCTTATCACTTTACATTATCCAATGGTGCTAAGTTGGGATTAGGAATTGATGCAGGTATTATTAGTAAACAATTGAGTGGTGATTTTGTTGCGGGAGTTGCAAGTGATCCTGATTTAGTTGGACTTAGTGGTAAAAACTCTTTGAATTTCGATTTTGGTTTTGGAGCTTTTTATTATACTAACACGTTATATTTTGGGGTTTCTGGTCAAAAACTTGTTCCTCAAAAAATCACATGGGGAACTGGAGAACCTCAAATTAGACCACACACTTATTTCATGGGTGGTTATACATATGCAGCAAACGCAAACTTTGATTTAAAGCCTTCTTTCTTAGTGAAAACAGATTTTACGGCCACACAAGTAGATGTGAATTTAACTGTTGAATACCAAAAACAAGTATGGCTAGGAGCAAGTTACAGAATTCAAGACGCGATTGTTGTAAATGCTGGTTATAATGTGCCTGTAAAAGCATTGCCAAATCCAATTAAAATCGGTTTAGCTTATGACTTTACTACATCGAATTTAAAGAACGGCGGATTATTTGAATTTTCTGAAGCTAATAAAGAACCAAAAGAAGGTAACCGAAGTGTCGGAGCTGTTGAAATTTATTTAGGATATTGTTTTGTTAAGCCTGAGAAACCTAACTTCGATCATTATGTTGATCCTTTGTTCTTAAATAATTAATTTTTGCTGTAACCCTTTGAAAACCTTACGTTATAACAGTGATTTTGAATTAAAGTAATAATTTATACCTTTGAACCAAACCTCTGCATTTTGCAGACCTAAACTATTTGTCATGAGAAATTTACTTTACGGTTTTGTTTTTCTCTTTTTAGTTGTCTTTTCCACAGGTTGTGGATCTAGTTCCACAGGAGAACTTGTTGGGACTTTTAGAGCTCCATTTTTACAAGAAGATCCATATGGAATGTTATTCATTCCCTTAGGTGCTTTTCACATGGGACCCGATGAAGACATTAACTACTCTTTAACTGCTCAAAAGAAAGTGGTTTCCTTACAATCCTACTACATGGATGAAACGGAAATAACTAATGACGAGTACCGTCAGTTTGTAAATCACGTAAAAGATTCCCTAGCAATGCGTTTGTTAGGAGAAGAAGATCCTGAAGAGTACATTATTGAAGAGGGAGAGTATAACGAGCACTTAGATTGGTATAATGCTGAGAAAGGTTTGCCGTACGACGGAAAAGAAGAAGAAGTGGAAGCTTTGACATCTTTGTTTCTTGAAGAAGGAGGAGAAAGGTTTTATAAAAGAAAGCAATTAGACACTAGGAAATTCAATTATGAATATTATTGGATTGATTTTAGAACTGCTTCTGCAAAAGTAAAAAGGTTTGAAAGTCCTGAAATTATGGATGCCCAAGTTGGTTCTCAATCTTGGAAATATGGTGATGGTGTAAAAGATAGAGGAGATTTCATTATCAGAGAAGTAGTTAATATATACCCTGATACATTGGCTTGGGTGCACGATTTCACTTACTCGTTCAACGAACCAATGACTCAAATGTATTTTTGGCATCCAACTTATGATCACTACCCAGTAGTGGGTATTTCATGGCAACAAGCTAGAGCATTTTGTGTTTGGAGGACAAGGTTAATGAATGTTTGGAGAACCGAAAGAGGTCAAGTAATTGTAAATGATTTCAGATTACCAACTGAAGCTGAATGGGAATACGCATCAAGAGGTAACTTTGATCAATCGCCGTACCCTTGGGGTGGTCCATACATTAGGAACAGTAGAGGTTGTTTCTTAGGTAACTTTAAACCATTGAGAGGTAACTACATTGATGATGGTGGATTACACACTATTGTTGTAGCGCATTACTGGCCAAATGGTTTTGGTTTGTTTGATATGGCAGGAAATGTTTCAGAATGGACAGCTAATTCGTTTGAAGAAAGTGCTTATAACTTTGCACATGATATCAACATGGATTATAGATACGTTGCTGATGAAAATGATCCACCAGCACTTAAAAGAAAAGTTATCCGAGGTGGATCTTGGAAAGATATTGGATATTACATGCAGAATGGAACACGTACATACGAGTACCAGGATACGTCTAAGTGTTATGTAGGTTTCAGATGTGTTGAAACATACTTAGGGCGTAAAAAAGGAGATACTAGGGATTCCCAAGTATATTAAGAATCAGTTTATTTATTATCAGTTTATTTATTATCAGTAAAACCCTTAAAATCAATTATTATGGCAGCAGCGAGTTACAAGAAAATGAAAATTATGAACATGTCAACCGGTTTTGGTGCCGCGATTGTTATTGTTGGAGCAATGTTTAAAATTATGCACTGGCCAGGAGCGTCAGTTATGTTGGTTGCAGGTTTGACAACAGAAGCGCTGTTGTTTATAATGGGTGCGTTTGAAGAACCTCATATGGAAACAGATTGGAGTTTAGTATATCCAGAATTAGCTACAAATCATGGAGCAGATGAGGATACAGAAGCAATCGAAGAAGGAGGAGGAGTAATAGCTTCAGGTGATCCAATAGCTCAAAAATTAGATGAAATGCTAATGGATGCAAACATTGGAGGAGAATTAGTACAGTCTTTAGGAGATGGTTTAAGAAGTTTTAGTACAACTGCTAAAAACTTAAATAGCGCAGGAGATGCTAGTGTCGCAAGTGATGAGTTTGTTAGTTCATTAAAAGGTGCGTCTGCAAGTGTTGGTAAATTATCTGATTCTTATTCTAAAGCTTCAGAGACTTTAACTGATTTAGTTGCAATCGAAGGACAAGGTGTTTCTTACGGAGAGCAGTTAACTCATATGACAAAAAACTTATCAGAATTAAACGCTGTTTATGAGCAACAAATCGCTGCAAACAACGATTCTGGTAAATTATCAGCAGAGATCAGTAAAAATATCACAGAATTGATGTTAACTCTTAACGACTCTGTGGAAGATACTAAACGATTCAAATCAGAGGTTGCTACTTTAGGTGATAACTTAGGTAAGTTGAACACCGTTTACGGAAACATGTTAACTGCAATGAACCAATAGGTCATAATTTAATTAACTTATTTATAAATTTTTTTAAAAAAAATTAAATTATGTCAGGAGGAAAGCAAACCCCAAGGCAGGCGATGATCGGTTTGATGTATTTAGTGTTGCTAGCGATGTTAGCAATGAATGCATCAAAGGACCTTTTAAACGCCTTTGTTATGTTAGAACACGGTATTGATAAAACTGTGACAGGTTTTAGTCAAGCGAATAGTAGTTATTATAGTACAATAGAAAAGGCAGCAGCATCTAGTTCTTCATACAATAAGGTTTTAGCTCAAGCGAATGAAGTAAAATCTAAGGCGCAGGCTGTTGTTGATCTAATTGCGGTTCAAAAACTTACATTAGTAAGTAAAGGGGTACTTACTTTATTTCTTGAGTCGCAAGATAAAGCGAGTTTACCTGAAATAATTGAAGGTTTAGCGAGATGTACGGGAAGAATGGAAGAGGTTAAAGTTATCCTTGATGAAGGAAACGAATCGGATCATTTAAAGGCTTTTCAGGATTCACTTGGAATGTCAGAAATACAAGCGAAAGCTATTATAGAAAGCAAAGTTGCTGACTTTTATGACAGCCATGGAATTCCTTATGCAAAAGACGATCAGGATTTCGGAGCTCAATTCTTTTTAGTGAACAATGATGGCAATAATGGAAAAGAGTTAGCTGATTCGATTACTGTATTTAAAGAGGTTGTAGCAAATCTTCTAAATAATGATAAAGATATAAGTAATGATTATTTGGTTACTAAGTATAATAAGTTATTTAATACGGCGGATTTACCAGATCCTCATGATCCAGGGGTTACGACATCTTGGGCATCTAAAATTTCTGAACATTTACCATTAGCATCTGTTACAGCAAATTTGTCTTTGTGGCAGAATTATATCAGAAATGCTGAAGCTGATGTCGTTAGTTCGATTGCTTCAAAAATGGATGGTGAAGGTATGGTTGTAGATAAAGCTCAAGGGTTAGTTCAGTTTGAAAATGGTTATGTACTTAAAGGAGATACTGTAAAAGGTCAAATTTTCTTAGCTGCGTACAACAGTAAATCTGATCCAAATATCTATTTAGGTGTTCCGGATACTAATCTTTTTAATAAAAATGGAGGTCAAATTAAATTTGCTCCGGGTGTTAAACCTAAGCTTCCAATTATTGGTAAGTCAACAAAGCTTGCAGTTAGTAACGGTAAAGGCGTTTTTAGTGCACTTGCTAATGAAGTTGGAACTAAAACTTTGACAGGTGTTGTTGAAGTGATAAGTGCTAAAGGTACTTTTTACTACTTATACAACAGTGAGTATATGGTGGCTGAGCCAACTGCTACGATTGCAGCAACTGCAATGAATGTGTTTTATGTTGGTGTCGATAATCCAGTTTCAATTTCTGCACCAGGTGCAAGTTTAGAAGAAATAGAGATTAAAGGGAATGGAGTTTCTTTCAAAAAAGGGAAAAAACCTGGTGAATATATTGCGAGGGCTACAAAACCAAACCCAAAAGGAACTGAGATTTCAGTTATGAAAGTAGGTGGGGCAAAGCTAGGAGGAATGAAGTTTAGAGTCAAAAGACTTCCGGATCCAGTAGCTACTATATTGAAGAAAAAAGAAGGTTTAATGTCCAAAGGTAAATTGAAAGCTGCAACGTTTATAAAGGCCGAAATGGAAAACTTTGACTTTGATGTAAAAGTTGCTGTGAAAGAGTTTAAAATGACCATCAGTATTGGGGGCGATTTAAAGGAGTTTAAAGCTAAAGGAAATAAATTAACTGGACCAATGAGATCTATGCTTGGAAAAGTAAAAAGAGGTAATAGGATTTATTTTGAAGACATTAAGGTTAAATTGCCTGATGGATCTACAAGAAAAGTTCCTTCTATTATTTTAAAAGTTCAATAGTAATGTTCACTAAATTGATTGTCATGAAAGCAAAAAATTTGATTTACTTAGTTGTTTTAGCTTGCACTTTATTAAGTGTAAATGTTAAAGCTCAAAATGTATTGGATGGTGTTTATGTTCCAGAACATGCGCCTTCGAGACAAGTTATATCTTTTACTCCATTGAGAGAAGCTGATGTAATGTGGTTAAAGAGAATTTGGAGAGTGATTGACTTACGAGAAAAGATTAATCATCCATTGTACTTCCCTGTGGAGCCTATCTTGAACAGAAGAAGTCTTACTCAAGTAATATATCAAGCGGTAATTGAAGGTACAATTACTCCTTATGGAACATTGGATGATGAGTTTACTGTTCAATTGACTAAAGCAGAAGTAGAACAATCTACCACTAGAGTTGATACAGAGTTCATTGAAAATGAGTATGGTGAAATTGAGCCAGTTCCAATTAAGGAAGAGTTTAACCCATCAAACGTGAAGCGTTACAGGTTAAAGGAAGAATGGTTTTTTGATAACCAAAAATCTGTAATGGAACCACGTATTATTGGCATTTGTCCAATAGCTGAAAAGTTTGATGAAAACGGAGATTACAAAGGTGAGTTACCATTGTTTTGGATATATTATCCTGAAGCTAGGGAGACTTTCTCTAAAGAACCTGTTTACAACACTCACAATGACGCAGAGAGACGAACACTTGAAGATGTGATATGGAAAAGACGTTTTAGTTCTTATGTATACAAAGAAACTAACGTTTACGACAGACGTATCCAAGATTATAAAATCGATTTGGATTTGCTTTTAGAATCTCAGAAAATTGAAACAAAAATATTCAATTTTGAACAAGATCTTTGGGAATATTAGAAATACTAATAGAATAAGTGAAAAGCCCTTGCAGTAATGCAGGGGCTTTTTTTATGTGCTTTATTTGACTACAAGCAAAAGAGTATTTAGCGTTGATAAGTATTATTCTTTAAAGGGATCATCCAGCCTCTTGATAATCCTATAATCACTGATCAAGTTAACAGTAGATGTATCATTACTATTAACTTGTATACTCAGTTAAGCTTCTATTATGCGTCATAGTTTTATGAGCTTCTATTCTATTCTTCGTCCCGTTCGAAATATTGTTCTCCAAAAAATACAGCAATCGCCTAATGTATCAAGTTTTAAAAATGTATTTAATTAACTTATCATACAAAAAAAAAGCCGCAACAGATGTTGCGGCTTTTAAATCTAAATGCTTGTAAAATTAAACCTTAGCTGTTTTCACAGTTTTGATAATTCTAGCGGCAATTTTATATGGATCTCCGTTTGAAGCAGGTCTTCTGTCTTCTAACCATCCTTTCCATCCTTTTTGTACAGTGATTAAAGGAATTCTTATTGAAGCTCCTCTATCAGAAACTCCGTAGGAGAAGTCTGTAATCTTAGCAGTTTCATGAGCTCCAGTTAATCTTTGATCATTTGATGCACCATAAACAGCAATGTGTTCAGCAACTAAAGGTCTGAACGCTTCACATATTGTTTCGTAAGTTTCTTGTGAACCACATGTTCTCAATGTAGTGTTAGAGAAGTTTGCATGCATTCCAGAACCATTCCAGTCACCTTTAACTGGCTTCGGGTGATATTCAATAAAGTATCCAAACTCTTCACTTAACCTGTCAAGTAAGTATCTTGCAATCCACATTTCGTCTCCTGCTTTTGCAGCACCTTGAGCGAATAATTGGAATTCCCATTGACCAGAAGCAACTTCTTGGTTAATTCCTTCAAAGTTAAGACCAGCTTCAATACATAAATCAGCATGTTCTTCAACGAATTCTCTTCCGAAAGTGTTTTTTCCACCAACTGAACAGTAATACATTCCTTGTGGTCCTGGGTATCCGCCTCTTGGGAAACCTAAAGGTAATCCAGTTTTAGCATCCATGATAAAGTACTCTTGCTCGAAACCGAACCAGAAATCGTTGTCTGCGTCTTCGATAGTTGCTCTGCCGTTAGACTCATGAGGAGTTCCGTCAGCATTCATCACTTCACTCATTACTAAGTAACCGTTAATTCTTGCTGGATCTGGATAAATTGCGACAGGGACTAATAAACAATCAGAAGATCCTCCTTCAGCTTGCTTAGTAGACGAACCGTCAAATGACCAGTCTCCTAATTCTTCTAAAGTTCCTTTGAAATCATCGTGAATTTCAACTTTAGTTTTTGATCTCATGTTTTGAGTAGGCTTGTAACCGTCTAGCCAAATGTACTCTAACTTAATCTTTGCCATAATTGTTGTTTAAATCTTAAATGTTTACATTTTAATTTAAATGCGAAAGTAAGGTTTTTTTTACAGAATTAAGTTGACATTACGCAGGTTAAAAACTGTTTTTAGACAAGGTGTAAGATGACGTTATTTTCATTGTTGTATTATCTTAATTCCTAAGAGAACTCCATATATATTGTATATTTGCTACTCAAATTATTGAAATGGAAAACACCTCATTATTTTTAATAGTAGCTTGGTTACTAGTCCGAGTGGGATTAGGATATTTTTTTAAAATTTCGGGATATGCTTATTGGAAGGCATTTGTCCCTGTGTACAGCACTTTTATTTGGACAAAAATTATAGGAAAGCCATGGTGGTGGGTGTTGCTTTCATTCGTGCCAGTAGTAAATTTAGTATTGGGAGTAGGGATGATAGTGGAGCTCCTTAATTGCCATGGTAGAAGAAGTCCAGTGGAGCACGCCATAGCAGCAATCGCTCCTTTTATTTATTTACCATATTTAGCTTTTGCTGAAAAGCCTAAATTTGTTGAAGTCGTTGATTATTCAAAAAAGGGAAAACCACAAATAAGAGAGTGGAGTGAGGCGGTTTTCTTTGCGATAATTGCTGCCACAATCATCAGGACTTTTGTGCTTGAAGCGTTCACTATTCCTACAGCGTCTATGGAAAAAACTTTATTAAGAGGGGATTTTCTATTTGTAAGCAAAGTTCATTTTGGATCGAGGGTTCCTAAAACCCCGCTTGCCATGCCATTCATGCATCATTCTATTCCAATACTTAATACAAAAGCATACCTGGATTGGATTGAATTACCAACCTTAAGGTTTCCAGCATTTCAAAAAATTAAGAACAACGACATAGTTGTGTTTAATTATCCAATGGAGGATTACAGACCACTTGATAAACGTGAACATTACATCAAGAGATGCGTTGCAATTGCCGGTGATTCTCTTACTGTGGTTGATGGTCACGTGTACATCAACGGGGTTT
>JBLIBC010000071.1:0-10792 GCA_047632015.1 Glaciecola sp. | reverse complement strand
CTAATTTCAGTGCTACTACAGCTGAAATTCAAGCAATCGCTACAATAAAAAACAAGTTAAAAGTTGGTTTAGGAGCAAGAAATACGAATGCATTCAGTGCAATAGCCGGCTTGAAAATTAAGAAAAACTTTAATATTGGATACTTGTATGAAGTGTCGATCGCATCACAAATTTTTTGGTATACATGGCATACCCATGAAATCTTTATTTCGTATGTGATCCCACATAAGGAACAAAATAACGACTCTCCTGTTTCACGACAATAAAAATTTGATCACGTCCTTGATTACCTTTGACATAAAAAAAGACGAACAAAGATTAACTTCATTCGCCTTGTGTTACTATGTTTTTTATTCGTTACTCCAGAACTACAGACCGCGTATTAACACCTGTACTTGACTGTAACTGTACAAAGTACAATCCTTTACTAAGTGATGATACATCAATCGTTACTTGACCTCCGTTGTGATTAAATTCATTTACCACTACTCCAAGTGTATTTGATACAGTCACTGTAGCGTCGCCAGTTGCAGATTTAATTGTGAAGGTTGAACTAGCAGGGTTTGGAAAAACGCTGAATGCAGTGTTTGATTCTGCTTTTGCTGCAGAAACAGTAAAATTTGTGCTTTGCATTATTCCTATTTGTCCTTGACTGAATATAGCAACCCTTCCATGCTCCGCAGTTTCCCAATATAAATTAGTTTGATTAACTGCTCCAGAAAACTTCTCCATTACCAAGATACAATTGAATGTTCCCGATTTGAGTTTCACAGCTCCTGAGGCAGGAACAGATCCGTTCAATGTAACCGGGAAAAAACCACCAACTGTGGAAGCGCTGGAATAATTATTATTGTACGAATGAGGTAAACCGATATCTAATGCAGAAGGGTCATCAATAGTAACCCCTCCGATTGTAGCATAAGAATAACTTGATGTACTGGTATTGTATTCCGTAAAAATTGTATTATCAGACCCTGCGTTCACATCGTAGGTTGTTGATTCAGTTACATTTACGGTATCGTCCTGTCCGGTAGTAATGGTTGAAAAATCCCAAACCTGACCAGTTCCTACTGTACTTATACTAGTGGTGTCAAATGAATTATTAAGGTTGATCCAAAAGTTTCCAACATCCCACTTTAAGTTTTCTTTTGTAATTGTTTGAGCGTTAAGGGTTGTAATTCCAATTAACGCAACTGCGAATAGTAAATGTTTTTTCATACTTTAATTTTTTGTTGAGAATTAATTTATTTTTAAAGTGCTATTTTTTTTTCTAAAAGAGAAGTGAAAAAGAAAATCATTCAGGTTTTCCTTCAACTGATTCCTTAGTAAAATTAGGAATGATTCCCATTTTACCCAGCATATAATCGTTATTGACTTGTTCAATTTGCTCCCAAGTATTCATTACAAATGGTCCATGGGCTACAATTTCCTCATCTAATGGTTTTCCTCCAAATACAAATAAATGTACTTGAGACTTTGCTTTTAAATTGATCTCAGATCCAAGTAGTTCTAGTTTTGCAATTTCACCACTGCTTACCAATTGGTCATTAACCTCCGAATTTCCTAAAACGATATAAACAGCTGAAGTCAAGCCTTTGTCCATGTTCATACTTAAATTAGCTCCCTCTTCCAGTTTAACTTCATATATATAAGCCGGCGACATGCTTTTAACTGGTGATTTCATGTTATTATAATCACCACATATCACTTTGAAATAGGCTCCGTTTTCCTGATTTACTGGAAGATCTTTGCTAGGATAAAATTGTATGAAAGGGTCTGAGAATTTTTTATCAGCAGGTAATGAAATCCAAAACTGCATACCATGATCATATTTCGTATTGCTTTCCTTGCTTGAGCCTTCATCATGTATTATTCCTTTTCCTGCTGACATCCATAACAAGTCTCCTGAGTCAACCTTTACCCTATTGCCTAAACTATCAACATGCATCATGCTGCCCTCAATCAAATAAGAAATAGTTGCAATTCCAGCATGTGGATGTGGACTAATACCATTACCTAGTAAAGTACCTTCAAATGGTCCAGCATGATCTAAAAACACGAAAGGGTCAACGTCACTAATAGCACTAGGTACCACTTGTTTAACTGCCAATCCAAATTGCTTGCTATAAGGTGCTTTTTTAATGTGCCTTACCTTTTTCATAATGATGCTGGGTGTTTATTACGCTACCGCTTTTGATAATTCATTAATGAGTTCTTGAATTTTCTCTTTGTCTTCTCCTGGCACAAGTTGGCCGTCCAGTACTTTGTCGTGAAAACTTCCTAACCCATGACCTCCTATTACTTTAGCTCCTTGGTAAGGCATGATGGCCAACAGGTGTGTTAATATTGACGCTCCTCCTCTAGCGCCTGGTGACGTAGCTAAAAGCACAGCAGGTTTATCATTGAAAGTTTTACCTCCCATTCTTGATAACCAGTCCAAGGTGTTTTTTAATACAGCTGGATAGGACCCATTGTGTTCTGGAGTTGAAACTAAGTACCCATCCGCTTCTAACATCTTAGCATGAAAGGCTATCATTGATTCTGGAAACCCATTTACGGATTCCTCTTCAGTCCCAAACACGACTGCTGGATAATCTCTTAAATTGAGGATTTCCACTTCGATGTTTTTGTCGCTAACATAAGATGCTGCAATTTGAACTAATTTTTGATTGATTGAATTTATGCTGTTGCTTCCTGAGAATGCTATTATTTTTTTCATGGTTTGTCGCTTTAAACCTAATTAATTTGTTGCAACAAATATAAGAAATTTATTTCCTTGACAATGACAAATTGTGATTAACCATTGGTTATTGTAAAGTATTCCTGCTAACAAGCATAAAATAGTCCTGCGCATTACAGGGCTATTTTAACTCCCAGTAATTAATTCAATCGTTTCTGAAATAGACTATTTTCAAACGACTCAAGGAATATTTTAATCACCGTAGTTATAGTTTTTATCGTTTCAGTAGCTTTTTCCAAGTCCGATTTCTTTCTCGATTGACCGCTTGCTTAATGAGTTTCTTCTTAAATCTAGAAGTACCAGTATTCGTGTTTTGACCTTTATAATATGGTGGAACACAAGCCATATAAAAAGTGCCACCATCTGCTTTCGCTTTTAACCAATAGCCTGATCCAGCTCTTGCAGTATTCTTATTGTTATACCATGTAATTATAAGATATTCTGCACAAATGATTAAATCAATAATTCCTGATCCAAACAATGAGACACTAAAAATATATAATGTAATACATAGTTGTTTATATCATTCTTTTCCATGATTAGAGTATATAGCAGCTGAAGTTGGTAAATCAAAAAAAAATGGTTACAAAATTTAAGAAACAAGAAGGAAAAAGCATTTTCCAATATTTCAGAATAAAACAACTGGAGTTAGCTAAAAAGAAATTAGAGACAGTGCCAATACTTGTTAAATCACTAGCGGACTTATATGGGTGTCAAAGCGTAAGTAAATTTGGTACTGCATTTAAACATGAATTTACCCCTAGTGAAGTTTATCAAGAAGAATAAAGGACGTTTTGTCTTATGTGTAGGCTTTTTCAAGCAAAGGGACAAAGATGGTAACTCAATGGTAATTTTGCACTTAAATTAAATTGTACCTTTAAGTTTTATTTATCAATTTAAAAGCAGCACATCTTTTATGGAAAGAATTAAACTTATTTGGGATTTTAGAAACATGGAAGCTGAAAAAATAGCTGAACACCATGTGAAGCATCTTGAAGAATACATCATTTCTGAAAAAATCAATGACACCACTGCTCACTGCGAAATGATCACCCCTAATTATTGGATTGCTTTCCTTAAAACTGATAAAACAAATATGATCGAACTACGAGATGCTTTAAAACCGCACCGTGGAGAAATGATATAAATTGCTCGTTTTGAGGTTTAGGTTAAATAAAATATATTTTTTTGCAAAAAAACAAAGCAATCTATTTAATTGATGTTCGTCAAAGTAATAGAGACACTACCTATTATAAAGCTTAAACCTCTTGTATTATAAACACATCAACAACAAAAATATCAGAATCGCTGTTGTAGTTTCAAGTAACATCATTGCTATTATTGTGTTTGCAATTTAACAGTAAATTACATCTACGCGCTTAACACAACTTTGACTATTAATAACCAACTTTATTCCTCGACAGTTGGATTTTTTATATTTAGGATCCTATCATCAATTAGCTTTTCGTTGTCCTCATCGGACAAGCTGTTGTAAATCATCTTTAATGCATTCAAGGAATTTAAATCCTCAGTTTTAAATTCTAAAATTGTCGTTAAATATCCAATGGCAACTCCAAAGTCAATCTTAACGCTTTCCTCAAAGGCTAACTTTTCATGGCCGTTGCTTTGATTCATACTCTGAATACTTTGATTCCCTTTATTAACATAAATAACACCTAAGCCATAAAGCGCAGAATAACTAGATTTATTCAATATCAAGGCATTACTAAAGGCTTTGACACTAGAATCTATTTGTGATTCTTGATAGTGAAGTTGCCCTTTAATTAACCATAAGTCTTCCCTGTTTTTTAACGTTTTTGTAATGTCATTAAGTAACACAATTGCTTTAGTATTTTGGCTTTTATTCAAGTATATCTGAAGTTCAGATAATTTCAAATCAGGATCAGTTGGGTCCAGTATTTTTAAAGTGTCCAAAACAACAAGCGCTTTTTCTGACGAATCTGCGGCAGTTAGGATTTCAACTTTTTGGCCCAAGTATTTAATTCTGTCATCTTTTGAAAGTTTTTCCTGAGCTAACAAGGAGTCAGCAAAAGTTAATGCTAAAGGATAATTACCTACCATTTTTGCGCAAACCATGGCGTTGAATCTGTCAATTGGTTTGATGTTTCCTGGATAGTATTTTGCCTTTAAGGAAATACCTTTTTGCATGTATACTAATGCTTTTTCAAAGTTTTTTGCTTGATAATATTCCACTCCAACATTACTGTACTCAACTGATAAACTTAATAAGTTTGACATCACGATGTCATATAAGTCTCCTGACTGGTCGATCTTAAGAAACTTACCGTATTGGTTTTCGCTGATGTTAAAATACTTGATTTTGGCTACCAAGCTGTCCTTCTTTTGACCAATTATTAGTTGAGTAGCTGCATATGTGTAATGATACTTGGCCATGCACTTTTCATTCACAGTCTCAATCCCGTTTTCTGTAATAATGGCTTTGGCTAGTTTCAAACTTGCAACGGAACTATCAATGTCACTGTTATTCATTGCTTTTACAGCTAACTTGATTTCCTTACACTGTCCATATGCTTTGATGTTTAATAACATCATTAGGACAAAAACAACTTGAAATACTTTCATTAAAATGATTTTAATATTCGTGCATCACAAAATTAATGAAATTTGTTTGAAGTCCAGTAAAGGGTCGCTTAGTTAGTTGATGATCAACTTTCCTTAGTATTGCTTTAAAAACTTGGGACTAAAATTATGGTACAAATTTCTGGGAACTGGCGAATCCCAATAGTTTATTTTCCTAACTGCTAAGTAGTCAACAATTTCCATTTTAACTTTGTACTCTTCAGAATCTAGTGGGTAAACTAACTTTCTTAATTCTGTTCTCACGTCAGTGGAATCGCCTTTGTAATCTAAATACTGGATGTTGTCTAGGTCAATCTTTTTTTCGATTATCAAATAATGGATGATATCTATTCTTTTCGATGAAAAGGCTGTAATTACTGCGTTTTGAAGTCCAAACCTGGTTTCAGTGTAATCTAAATCAGCACCAGCGGCAAGCAAGATTTCAATGTTTTTTTTACTCACTGAGGCTGCTGCTATAATTGGCGTTCTTAATTTTTGATATGCATCTATGCCTTTGGGTTTAGCCACTACTTTAACATCGGCCTTGTGGTCAATAAGTGATTGTAGTAAATAAGAGTCTTTGTAGGTTGCAGCTTGAATGATTGGATAAACTCCGTACCTGTCTTTTAATTCAGTGTCGGCTTCTAGTTCTAATAAAAATTCCACTGCGGCAGTCATTTCATTTTTTACTGCCCAGAGCAACAGGGTTTGATAGTAGCGCTTTTCTTGGTAGTCAACTAAATCCGGAGAATCAAGAAAAAAAGCTGAAGCTTCTTCGAATTTATGTTCGTGAAGTGCTTTAGCTGCATCCCAAACAGGTGTTTTTTTAAATAGCTTTAAATCGGTCGCATGAATAGGTTTGTCCTTAAACAAGGAGCATGAGCACAAGCTAAATATAAAAATGAAAGCAAAAACCTTATTCATGGTACTGCAAAAATGAACATAGTTAAGGATATATCAAAATTAGAGACTGCTACATCCGCAAAGGATGGAACATAAAAAAAGCGAGAATAAATCTCGCTTTTTTATATATAGTACTTTACGTACTTATTTAATATTCATCCTCATTAAAGAGAAAGTCGTCCTTGGTGGGGAAATCTGGCCAAATTTCTTCAATTGACTCATAAGGATCTCCTTCATCCTCTATTTCTTGTAAATTTTCAGTCACCTCAAGTGGAGCACCAGATCTCATGGCGTAATCAATTAATTCATCCTTAGTTGCTGGCCAAGGTGCGTCAGTTAAGTAGGAAGCTAATTCTAATGTCCAGTACATAATTTGTATATTTTAATAGTAGCGTATAAGGTTATTCGTAATGCTGCAAAAGTATGTTTTTAAAATTACTATCAAAATATTTTAACAGCTAATTTATAAAGAGTTTTAAGCGACTAATATAAACCCCTTAAAAAGCTAGTTTTTTATTTAATTCTTCGTGCCATGGTAATCCATATTCAGTTAAATCTTTCATAAAGGGATCTGGATTGAATTCCTCCACATTATAAACTCCGGGTTTCATCCATTCTCCTGACAACATCATTTTTGCTCCAATCATGGCAGGGACTCCTGTAGTGTATGCTACTCCTTGCCCTAAAACATCACTGTATGCGTCTTGATGTTTGCAGTTGTTCCATACGTAGTACGTCACTTCTTTATTGTCTTTGATGCCTCGGATTTGACATCCAATAGAAGTTTCTCCGGTATAATTAGCACCTAAACTTGAAGGCTCAGGAAGAAGTGCTTTTAAAAATTGTAATGGAACAATTTCTTTCCCTTCATAGTTGATGGGTTTGATGCTTGTAATACCAATGTTTTGCATCACTTCAAGGTGCTTTAAATATTCATCTCCAAATGTCATCCAAAATCGGGCGCGTTTGATAGTTGGGAAGTTTTTAACTAAGCTTTCAAGTTCTTCATGGTGCATTAAATAAGAGGACCTTTCTCCTATTCCTGGATAAACTATCTCTTTTCTGATACTTAAGGAGTCCACTTCGTGCCATGCCCCATCTTCGTAATACTTTCCTTTTTGAGTAATTTCCCTGATGTTTATTTCAGGATTGAAATTGGTGGCAAATGCTTTGCCGTGATCACCTCCGTTACAATCAATAATATCCAAGTAATGGATTTCATCAAAATAATGTTTGTTTGCGTAGGCCGTAAAAACTTGTGTAACACCAGGGTCAAATCCACATCCAAGGAGTGCCATAATACCAGCTTGCTTAAACTTTTCATGGTAGGCCCACTGCCAAGAGTATTCAAATTTAGCTTCGTCAATTGGCTCGTAGTTAGCCGTATCCATGTAGTGAACTTTTGTTTCCAAACAAGCGTCCATGATGGCTAAGTCTTGATATGGTAAAGCAAGGTTTACTACCAAAGCAGGCTTGAACTGCTTAATTAAGGCAACGGTTTCCTGCACATTGTCTGCGTTCAATTGTGCTGTTTGAATGTTGGTGTGCTTTATTTTTTTTGCGATATCATCACATTTTGACTTGGTCCTTGAGGCCAACATTATTTCAGAAAAAACGGTGGTGACTCTTGCTATTTTTTGAGTGGTGACATTACTCACTCCACCTGCTCCTATTATTAAAACCTTGTTTATCATTGATTGCTCATTTGTTGTAAAAATACAAACTGATTTTGTAAACTGAATCAAAACAAATTAAAAAAGAGTTTGTGGTAATAAAAGGTTACAATTCCCTAAATTAGTCGCCAAATACTAATTAATTTTTTGACTATGAAAAACAGCCTTTTTGCAATGATTGCTTGTGCCCTTATTACCACTGGCATAAGCGCGCAAAGTTCATCAAATGACTTTTTCTTTGATTACAAGAAAAGTACATTGACTAGCGAACACACCTCTACTTTGAAGAAACTTTTTGAAGAGCATAAAGGAGATTCGTCTACCATAAAAATCATTGGTTATTGTGATAGTGTAGGTGGAAGTGATTACAACGTACGTTTAGGACAATCTAGGGTTGATTTATTTGTGAAGTTTTATACTTCAAAAGGCATTTCAGCGGATAGAATTACTGAGCAAAATAACGGTTCAAGTAGTCCAATTGCTTCAAACGATACAGAGGAAGGAAGAGAGCAAAACAGAAGAGTTGTTGTACAATATTATGGAGCTGGAGTTGTTCCTGCAGATGCTGAAGAAACAGAAATAGAAACTGAAGAAGAAGCTGAAGCTGAACCAGTAGTTGCTGAATGTTCACTGGATACTACGGTAAACTTGACTGGAGGTGCTAAGCTGAAAATGAACTCATGTGAATTTAGAAAGTACAATTCTTGTTTGGATATAAATATAATTACAACCACAAAAGAACTTAAAGGAACTAGTTTTACAACCATGGGAATGAGTGGTCAAGTGATGGCTACATCTGGTATAGTGGATGTAAAAATTTGTAGCGAAACGGAATTGGAACATCCTTTAATAGTTTACGTTCCGGTTAAAAATGCTTGTAAAGCATCTTCTCATCCAGATTTATGGACGAATTTTGGAAAAGGTGTGTGGAATTCAAGAACTAGCAAAGCAAGTATCGACTCCATTGACGGTAAAGCTTTTTATGTTTTTGCTACGAAAAAAAGCAACGAAGCTAATTTTGCGATAATAATTAAAGACAAACCTGAATTTAAAATTAAAGCAAAAAAAGGTTTAAAATTAGTAGAGGTAACGGCCTATTACTCATGTCAAATGGGAGTATACAGACAAACGTTAGAGGAGCCAGCAAAAAAGATGAAAATCATTTTACCTTGCCCAGATGCTGCTGTTACGTTCGATATTACTGTTCAAGGAAAATCAGGTATCCAACAAAAATTAACGAATCTATCTTCACTTGATATTAAATCCAAAGGAAAACAAAAGTCGTGTGAAGCGGAAGGTGTTAAGAAGTGCTTTTATATTTACCCTGCCGAGTAAGCGTTAAATTAATTACTTGACGATAAATTATATTTGAATGAAAAAGCGATCCAATTGGATCGCTTTTTTTTTGTTTTTATCTTTCACCACACTGTAATTCGTTACTAATTGAGTCAGGTGCATTATGAGTTTGAAACTGAACTTCGAACTTAACTCCTGCCGCCATGACTTACTCTTTAAACACCAGATTCCTATCGTTGATAACCTTGTTGTTTTTTATTTTTAATCTTCATGTAATGCAAAGTAAATATGTGGCGCAGTACATTAACATTGACTGTTCTATTCAGAACCTTGGTATCAATCAAACCGAAAAAGAAAACATATGGTTTTCCTATGTTAAGTTAAGCGAAGGCAATTGGATACATTATTCATTTTCTGATTCCGCAGGTAGCAATCAAACTTTTGTTAACCGCAGTTCAAAGGTATTATGTAAAGAATTAAGTCAGTTTTTGATTGACAAAGGTTTAGAATCGGAACGGATCACGATGAAATATTCACCTCATGCATCGCTTGTTGTTTACAAAGAGTCTGGAAAAAATATTAATGCGAATTTTGTATCAAGAGAGCTGAAAAATGCTCAAATGTTTACTGTTAATAATTTGACTGGAGGTTCGTGTTTAACAAAAGCAGGGAACAAAATTGATTTTCCAGCTGATGCTTTTCGTTGTGCTAAAGATGCGATGGTTGACGTGGAGGTTCATGAGATGCTTTCAAGAGGTGATTTTGTAAGAACGGGTTACACCTCTACTTCAAACAAAAAAATACTGGAGTCAAGAGGAATGTATCACATCAAGGCATCACATGAGGGTAAACAAGTTAATTTACGTCAAGGAAAGAGTGCTGAAATTAAATTTGCTAAAAAAAATTTCCCAACAATAAATGAGGCGCCTTTGTTTAACACGTTTTATGGAAATGAAAAAAAAGGAATTGTTGATTGGAAAATCAGTGCTTTTGAAAAAACAATTAGTAACTCAAAATCGGGGGACCTTCCTCCTATTTCAAAAAGAAGAACAGGTAAAAGCAAGTTTACAAGAAAAGTAACTTATACCGAAACTACTTTCGTGCAGTTATGTAAAAAAATTCACTTGATAAATACTGATATCAGTAAAAACATGAAAGATTGCAAACTAAATAAGCAAGGGTATAATAAATTGGTAGCGGCACATGGAAAATTAAACCGTTTGTCAAATGGTAAACTAGAAGACATTGAATCTTATCGTCAATATTTATCCGTTACGAAGGACAACCCTAATGCTGTTTTATTGGGCTTGAATGAGGAGCAAAAGGAAAGTTTTGATAGTAAGGCAACCAAAGAGCGAAATCAACAAATTGCTGCTGCTAAAGAAAGACAACGTATATACGAAGAGGAACAAGCTAAGATTGAAGCGGAAAGAGAAGCTAGGGCAGCAGCGGAAAAAAACAGCTTTCCCGTAATGATGAAAATTAGCAAACTTGGAAACATAAATTGCGACAGGTTTGATAACAACATGAAAAAAACGAATGTAATCGTTCAGTTGGATGACTTTGATTACGATAAAAT
>JBLIBC010000070.1:0-10795 GCA_047632015.1 Glaciecola sp. | reverse complement strand
TGCTAGAAGGACTTCCAGGACTCGCCAAGACTTTAGCAATTAACACTTTGGCAAAAACAATTGAAGCTGATTTCAGCAGAATTCAGTTTACTCCGGATTTGCTTCCAGCCGATGTCATTGGAACGTTAATTTACAATCAACGAAAGGAAGAGTTCGTTGTGAAAAAGGGTCCAATTTTCGCTAATTTTGTATTGGCTGATGAAATTAACCGTTCTCCAGCGAAAGTGCAAAGCGCCTTATTGGAAGCCATGCAGGAAAAGCAAGTAACAATTGGTTCGGACACCTACCAATTACCAGATCCGTTCTTGGTATTAGCTACTCAAAATCCAATAGAGCAAGAGGGAACTTACACTTTACCTGAAGCGCAAGTTGACAGGTTTATGTTAAAAGTGAGTTTAGGGTATCCAAACAAAGCTGATGAACAAAAAATCGTAAAACAGAATCTTCAAAAAAACTTCCCTGAACCAAACGCAGTGGTAACTACCGATCAAATTATCAAAGCTCGTGAGTTAGTTAAGGAGGTGTACATGGATGAAAAAATTGAACAATATATATTGGATTTGGTATTTGCAACAAGGGATCCTGCGGATTGTGGATTGCCTGAACTATCAGCATTAATTAGTATTGGAGCGAGCCCAAGGGCAAGTATCAATATAGCGAAAGCTGCAAAGGCCATGGCTTTCCTAAACAGGCGTGGGTATGTAATTCCTGAGGATGTCAGGGCGATTGCTCCAGATGTACTGCGTCACAGAGTAGGATTAAGTTTTGAAGCTGAAGCTGAAGAAATGAGTTCGGACGACATCATCCTTAAAATCATTAACAAAGTAGAGGTGCCGTAGCTGCAGGACAATTTAATGGAAACAAAAGAACTACTTAAAAAGATTAAAAAAATCGAGATTAAAGCTCGTGGTACTAGCAAGCAATTATTTGCTGGTTCATACCACAGTGCTTTTAAAGGTGTAGGGATGGAGTTTGCGGAAGTGCGGGAATATTATCCAGGTGATGAAACAAGAGCCATCGATTGGAACGTTACAGCACGTTTCAATGAGCCGTTTATTAAAACATTCGAAGAGGAAAGAGAATTAACGGTGATGATGTTGGTTGATGTTAGTAATTCCTCCTTTTTTGGAACAGCACAACAAAATAAAAGAGAGTACATGGCCGAGGTATGTGCTGTCTTGGCTTTTTCAGCGATATATAACAATGATAAAGTAGGTGTGGTGTTTTTTACTGATCAAGTGGAGAAATACATTCCCCCACGAAAAGGAAAACAACATGTGCTAAGAATAATACGAGACTTACTTGAGTTTGAACCAGTCAATCGCAAAACAAACCTGTCCGAAGCTTTGAGTTTTTTCACTAAAGCGGTTAAAAAGAAATGTACTGCGTTTTTAATTTCAGATTTCCTTGACGTCGGATATGAAAAACAATTGAGATTGGCTAACAGAAAGCACGATGTGATGGCGATAAGAGTGCTGGATAAGCACGACAACAGTTTGCCTGATTTAGGTTGGGTTGCATTGACTGATGCGGAATCGGGTGAGTCAAACATGACGAATACTTCAAGTTCCAGGTTGCAAAAAAAGTTTACCTCTTGGAGGTCCGAGTTGGAAGAGGAGTATGAAAATAGTTTGAAACGATCCGGTGTGGACGCCGTTAACCTGCTGACAAACGAGTCTTATGTGAAAAATTTAAGGAAAGCATTTAAACACAGGTCACGATGAGGAAGTTCATGCTTTTCATATTTGCAATAGTTGGTTTTGCTGTAAATGCACAGCAAATAGAAATTTTTGTGAGCACTCCTGAAGTGCTGGTTGGTCAACCTGATACCTTGACGATTAAAATAATTTCACCTTTTGAAAAAGTAATTTTGCCTTCATTTCATGATACGCTATCGGAACAGCTCGAAGTATTGCATGTGGGAAAAGTTGATTCTAGTAAATCTGGATTTGATTTTGAATTTACTCAACAAGTGTATTTTACTTCCTTTGATACAGGAATTTTCACAGTGCCAGCAGTTGTTTTTCAAATGAAAGACACTGCTGTTTTTAGTCTGTCATCTGAGGTGAAAGTGGTGGGCGTTGTAGTGGATTTAACAAAAAACATACAGGGTATTCATGATATTGAGGAGGCTCCGGTTACATTAAAAGAAACACTAGTAATGGTGGGTAAAGTATTGTTTGTTGTGTTGTTTATAGTGTTGATAGTGTGGATTTTGAGATACTTTTATTTGAAGTATAAGTTTAATAAAAATAATAAGATAGTAATTGAACCGGAGATTCCTTTTATGGATACTTTTTGGGAAAGATTAGCTTTGATTGAACAAGAAAAGTTTTGGCAAAAAGGAGAGGTTAAAAAATTCCATTCTCAAGTAACTGGCTTAATGAGATCATACTTGGAATACAGGTTTGGAATCAGTGCAATGGAACAAACCACTGATGAGATTTTAACTCAATTACAAATTCCAGTTTCAGATAAAATGCTTTATGCAAAAATTGAACAGACTTTGCGATTTGCCGACATGGTAAAATTTGCCAAAGCCACGGGAGTTCAAGACCAGCATGAAAAAGCGATAGTCAACCTACGAGAACTAGTTGGATTAACTGACTTGGGAGATAGTAAAACCAACACTTTGCCTGATGAACAATAAGGACTACGATTTATTGTTTAGCACCACTTTTAGGAAAATGTTCCAATGGGATATTTATGCGAATCCACATGCTTTTTACTTGCTGTTAATAGTGCCTGTTTTAACACTGTGGCTGGTCTTTAGGTATAAAAAGGACAGATCAAAATTTCGGTTGAGTAGTGCTGCCTTTTTAGTTGACCAAAGCAAATGGTATGGGTTACTTCCTTTTATTCCTCACGTTTTATCTCTTGTAGCTTTATGCTTATTGGTTTTTGCAATAGCTCGACCTCAAGATGCTTTTAGTTGGGAAGAGGAGCAGGCAAAAGGAATTGACATTGTGATTGCGATGGATTTATCGTCGTCCATGTTAGCTCGAGATTTTAAACCAAACAGGGTGGAGGCTTCCAAAGCAATAGCATCAGATTTCATTAAAGGTAGGTCTACAGACAGGTTTGGGTTGGTCGTTTTTGCTGGTGAAAGCTTTACTCAGTGCCCGTTAACCATTGACCACGAGCGCTTAATCCATTTGTTTGAAGGTTTAAAAACTGGGATTTTGAAAGACGGAACTGCAATTGGGTCCGGTTTGGCTACAGCCATCAAACGATTAAAGGCATCTAAAGCACAAAGTAAAGTAGTAATACTGCTAACTGATGGTGAGAATAATTCGGGAGACATAGCTCCTGAAACTGCAGCAACAGTGGCGGAAAGATTTGGGATCAAAGTTTACACCATCGGAGTAGGGAAAAAAGGGATGGCTGAAATGCCGTATGCAATTAACATGTTTGGAAACTACGTGTACAAAGAAGTGAAAGTGAACATCGACGAAGACTTGCTAAAAGAAATTGCAAATAAAACAAATGGAAAATATTTTAGAGCGACAAGCAATGAGCATTTAAAGGAGATTTATAAAGAGATTGATTTGCTTGAAAGAACTGAGTTGGCAAGTTTAAAATATACCAGTAAAACAGAATTGTTTATGCCGTTCGTGCTAGTAGCATGTTTGTTGTTATTGTGTGGTAAATTGATTGATGTAGTTGTATTTAAAAAACTGATATAGATTTGATTGAGATTATAAAAAACATATCATATTCTTGGTTTGGAGACGCTGATTTTTTCAGGTTTCAGCGAGCAAGTATGTTTTGGTGGTTCCTTGTTTTACTTGCGCTTGTATTGTTATTCTGGTATTATAATTCATCCCGAAAAAAGAATTTGAACAAGTTTATTCAGGAAGGTAGTGAAGGTTTTATATTTCCAACAAGACTAGCAAAAAGAGGTTCGCTTAAAATGTTATTATGGATTACTGGGATGGCATTTTTACTTATTGGGTTAGCTAATCCACAGTTTGGAAGTAAAAAGGAAGAAGTAAAGCAAAAGGGAGTGGATTTAGTGTTTGCGCTTGATGTTTCCAAAAGCATGTTAGCTGAAGACATTAAACCAAACCGGTTGGAAAGAGCTAAGCACGCCATTTCAAAAATCATTGATCGTTTAGGTGCTGATAGGATTGCTATTGTAGTTTTTGCTGGTGATGCATACCTTCAATTGCCCTTGACAAGCGATCACGGAGCCGCTAAGATGTACTTGAGTGAAATATCGACAGATATGATACCTGTGGGAGGAACATCTGTGTCACGGGCTTTAGAAACGTCCATTAAGGCTTTTTCAAAAGAAAAAACCAAAGGACGGGCCATCATACTGATTACCGACGGTGAAAACCACGATGAGGAAGCGCTTGCAATTGCTAAAACCTGTGGAGAGCAAAAAATTAACATATACTCACTAGGCATAGGAACAACTAAAGGAAGCACAATTCCAGAGTACTTAAATGGCAATAAAGTAGGCCTGAAAAAAGACAGAAACGGAAGCACAGTCGTGACAAAAATTAATGAAGACTTACTAATGGACTTGGCTGACTTAAGTGATGGGAAATATGTGAGGTCGAGCAATCAAAACTTAGGTTTGTCCTATTTGTTTGATCAAATTAGAGGAATGGACAAGGAAGAATACGGAGCTAAAAAGTTCAGTTTGTATGAGCACAGATTTGTTTATTTTTTAGTGATAGGATTTGCTTTTTTGGTATTGGAATTACTGGTGTTCAGTAACAAAGTGAGGTTAAATAGTTAACGGATAAATGAAAAGACTAGGATTGATATTGGGATTGTTAATGATGGTGAGTATGTCGCTCGTTGGTCAAAAAGAATTGACACCTATTCGTGAGGGGAATGCAGCCTACAAGGATTCAACTTATGATGTGGCCATTGAAAAATACCATAAAGCATTGGAGCTTAATCCTGAGTCATCAAAGGCACAATACAATTTGGCAAATGCATATTATAACAAGGAGCAGTTTGACGAAGCAATTACACTGTATGACAAGGTAATACTGTCTGGTGAGGGATCGGATAGACAAACTAAAGCCATGTATAACAGGGCAAATTCGATGTTGAAAAAAGGTGAATTAGAAAAAGCTGTGTCTGGATATAAGAAGGTCCTTCGAAAGGATTTCAAACACAAGGATGCGAGGTATAATTTGTCATATGCTAAATCTATGATTCAACAAAAAAAAGAAAACGAGGAGAAACAAAAACAAGATAGCGACGAGAATAAAGAAGGGGATAAAAACAAGGATCAGCAGCAAAACAAGGAAAGTCAAGATAAAGAAAAGAGAGACGGAGAGAAGAAAGATTCGGATAGTGAAGACTCGAAGGATAAAGGAGAAGAAAGTCAAGATGATCAAAAGAAAGATCAGAAGGATGGTGATCAAGGTGAAAATGAAGAGGATAAAAAGGGCGATGGAGAAAAATCGGAAGAAGAGAAAAAGAAAGAGGAGGAAGAAAAGAAAAAACAAGCTGAAAAGGACAAAGAGAATCAAAAGGAAGGCAAGAACGGAGAAGAAAAACAAGGAAAGGATCAAGCTCCTGCAAGTGATAAAAAGCAACAAGCAAGAGAGGCTAAAAAGTTAACGAAAGAGCAGGCAGAGCAGTTGCTGAAAGGGGTTGAAAATGATGAGAAGGGAATCCGTAAAAAGATGATTAAAATGGAAATGAGAAAACCTAAGAAAGGCGATAAAGATTGGTAGAGTTGGATAGGTGCTGTATTTTTGAATGATTGTAAAATGAAAAAAAGTAAGATAATTTTATTGATGTTTTTGGTTACGCTGCCCTCCGTAATGATGGCCGGTAAAGTGAAGTTCACTACATACACCAGTAAGAAATCCTATTACGATTTTGAGAAAATATATTTGACTTATAAAGTAGAGAATGCTGACTATAAAGGAGTTAAAACTCCTAGTTCTGGCGATTTTGAAGTACTTAACCATTCTGTCAATTCTTCTTCAAGCCGTTCTATTGTGATTGTTAATGGAAAGCGTGTCACAAAAGGTGGAACATCCTATGAAGTTACTTTTGAGTTGAAACCTAATAGAAAAGGTAAAATCGTGATGCCGCAAGCTGTGATGAAGTACGAGGGTAAAACTTATAAAGCTCCTGCTTTTTCTGTACAAGTGACGAGTTTAAATGTTTCTCAAAATGAAGCGTCTAAAGATAGGTTCATTAAAACAGAGGTGAGTAACTCCAGTCCTTACGTTGGTCAAGGATTTACAATAACTTATACTTTGTTTACTGTAGACGAAATAACAGATGCTGGTCAACTTAAAAACGCTGGTCTATTTAAGAATTTCGGACCTTTTTCCGCAAAAGATTTACAGGGGATGACAAATTCAAGAATTAACATCAATGGACGGAATTACCTGTTGTTAGTGTTACAAAAACACCTGCTTGTACCAATTAAAAAAGGAAAATTTAAAGTGCCATCACATAATTTGAAGTATGTAACCTACAAATACGTTAACAGAGGATTTTTTAGGACAAGAGGAGAGGAAATTCCACATTCGGTGCAAGCTCCGGGAGTCACAATTAATGTAAAGTCTTTGCCTGCTGCGCCAGCTAATTTTAGTGGCTTAGTTGGGAATTTTAAACTAAATAGAAAGCTCGATAAGAAAGAGGTATTAATCAATGACGCACTTACTGTAAAATACGAGATTTCGGGAAGTGGAAATTTCTCAGCGTTAAAAGACATATCACTTAACTGGAACAAATCATGGGAAGTTTTTGAACCAAAAACAATTGATGCCTACAAGGTGTCAGGATATACTTATTCGGGAAAAATAACTAAGGAATATGTGGCTATTGCAAGAGCAAATGGACAACAAGACGTACCAGGTTTGAGTATGTCTTATTTTGATTTAAGCTCAAAAAAATACAAGCAATTGTCTGTAGAAAAAACAAGTATTGAAGTAACTGGAGATGAAGACTTGAGTACAGGGAATGTGGTATACAGTGGTTATGGTCAAAACGTTGAAATACAGGGTACTGACATCAGATATTTAAATGATAGCTATAAGTTTGTTTTAAGTGAAAGAGATGATTTTTTCGCCTCGAAATTTCACCATGGATTAAGTGTGGTGTTGGGAGCCGGAGCATTTTTTTTATTGATTTTCTATAAACCAAAAGAAGAGACAAAAGAGGAGGTTGTGCACAAAAAGAAAAAAGGCGCTTATAAAAAAGCTAAGTCTATTTTAAAGGATGCTGAAAAAGCATTAAACGCCGATGACAAGGAATTTTATGGAAAAATAGAATTGGCTATGAACAATTATTTCATGGATAAGTTTAACATCTTGCCGCAGGATTTTAACAAAGACGTACTGCATGATTCACTGACGGGGTTAAATTTGCCAGAGAATAAGGTACAGGAGTTTTTGCAATTACAAAGTAAGTGCGGGATGGCAAGGTATTCTCCAATTGGGGTCAGTAAACCCGAGGTCTTCAAAGAAGTGCAAGAAATGATAACTGAACTAGGGTAGGTATGAAAAATTTGATTGTAACATTGATGTTGCTATTTGTGGGATTCATTCAAGTTTCCCTTGCACAAACTGATCACGAAAAAACACGATTAGATTCGGCTAAAATTTTGTATGATGCTGGTAAATACAATGACTCACAAGAATTGTATTTGAGTTTTGTTGATTCAGGAATAGTGTCTGAGGCCTTGTATTATAACTTGGGGAATTGTTATTTTAAAACGGGAAATAAAGTACAAGCTGTACTTTATTTTGAAAAAGCTCTCAAATTAAACAATGGAAACAAGGATGCAGCACACAATTTGACGATAGTGAACGAGACCTTAGTTGACAAGTTTGAAAAATTACCAACCTTTTCAATTAGGCCATTATTTCTCTCAATTAATTCGGTGCTATCATACAATTTACTGGGGGTGTTAAGTATGCTGTGCCTGTTTGTTGGTGGACTGTTGTTTTTTAGAATGAAAAAGAAAGGGAAACAATTTACATTTTCAAACTCATGGGTAGTACTAGTACTTGCCATCTTTTTTTACACATGGGGTGGGATTCAAAAAAAGATAGTTTCTTCAGCCATTGCTGGTATTGTGTCAATTAACGGAATGGAAGTTCATAGTGAGCCCAATTATGGCGCTACACTGCTATTTGAACTAAACGAAGGAACCAAAGTTGAATTTGTAGATGAGAATAGTGAGTGGTACAACATTAAAACACAGGACGGCAATCAAGGTTGGGTGGAGAAAAAATTGGTTTTGGAAATTTAGTAATTGAGTACATTTAAATTATACTCAATAAATTTTAAATTCAAAATCGTCAACATATAGTTCAGATTTTCCTGTGTTCCCTAAAAAAATTGCTAACTCGTATTTATCCGATACGACTTTAGGTAATTCAAAAAGCAAACTTATTTGTTCCCAGTGGTTTGGTGACTGTAGCATAGGTCTTATGTTGTATGACTGATAGAAAGTATTATTACCATTCTGGGCTATCGCAACAATTAGTTCCACATCCTTAAGAGCTCCGTTTGTGGAGTCAGATAGGAAAAAGGATTGAACCATCATTGTTCTTGCCTGTTTTTTAAGCACATCCATGTTGTTTGATTTATAGGTCAGGCCATAGTGCATATCCGCAGATAGAAGTCCCGATTTCTGTCCTGAAAAGGCAAAATTTGATGAAGAGTTTGTTTGTTGCCATAATTCATTTGGAATACTATCAAATGTTATTCGTTCTTGAGCAACAGGTTTTTTAAGACTTAGTCCAAGGAAGTCCACCAAAGTTCGGGTTGAATCAACTTCATTTTTTACACAAATAGTAATGCGCCCGTTGTCCCATCGTTTGCTAATTTTTGAAGTGATTTCGGGATAAGCTCTATATACATCAGAAACGAAATATTGATTTTGAACAACTACATAATCGTAATTCCAAGTTAAAGCACGTTTGATTTTATCTTTTTTAGTTGACATAACTACAAAGCCTTTCCTGTTCATTAAAAGGAACGGAATATTAGGAGCGTAAGCATCGATGACAAGGATTTTAGCGTCAGCAGGCACACCTAAAGAGTCTAAATATTGTTCAGCTCCATGAAAATTACTTACTGTAGTAGCTACCCTGTCCCAATTTCCTGAAACCCGTCTGCTGCTTTGAGATTCAGTGGCGTTTAGAATCAAAGGTATTGTCACCAGTACAATGCAAAATACAAATACTAGCTTTTTCCATCGCTTGTCAAATCGAGGAATCAAAGACAAGACGAATGCAATCACTAACATGATTGGCAAAAAGAAGGTGTCTAAAAAATAATAATCATGGGCAATGAATTGACGAAGCATTAACGCTGAAAAAGATATGCACCCGATGAGCATTACTGAAATGAGGAGAAGTCCAGTGATGTTTTCCTGATTGATATTGATTTTTTTTCGAAAAAACGCGATTGAGGCAAATAGTACCAGTATCCCGAAAATTAGGTAATGTGTTGTCGAAAAATATTGAAGAAGCCATTGGTTTTTGACGACATTCAAAATATCAATCACTTCCTGAAATGATCTTGGTGGTAACATGTAATTTAAAAATATTGAACCGTGTTGTTCTCGTAAATAAGAGTTGTAGAAAACATAAAAAAAGATGGATGACACCGATAAAAAGAAAGCTGTCAATTTAGGTGATATCTTCGATTTATTTTGAAGTGCACGTAATATTTCCACTGAAAATACTGCAATCAAAGGAATAACAAAAGTTGTTCTACTTAACGCTCCCAAGGTTAAAAAAAGTACAGAGACGTTGAATGTGCTGTCTTTTTTTGTGTAAATGAATTTAAGGTAAAAGTAGATTCCAATGAAAGCATTGGCTAACGAAGGAATGGTTGGTAAAAATCCACCTTGGTAGTATACGAAAAGAGGAGAAGTGGCTCCGAGAATTACCACAAGTAGTGATTTGAGCACACTATCAGTTAACAGTTTGCTTATTTTGAATAAATAAAATAGACCAAGGAAGCTGTACACCACAATGTAAAGTCGAAAAACCCAAGGTTCACCTGTACCAAGTAATTTCATAATTACAGCCACTACATAATCATGGATAGGGAAGTCCACTGCAGTGACACTTTCCTGCGATGGAATAGTATAGCCATGTGGGAATTGATGGTTGTAAGTGAAAGTTTCAGGTTTAAAAAAGTTTAAGCCATTGTTCACAAAACCTTTTGCTATAGCATACCTGTCGGATTGTGCCCAAGCATGCATGTGTGACGGAAAATCATTGATGTAGCTCCTCTGGAATACAATTCCAAAAAGAATAATTGTTAATATTGCTAATCCTATTTTTCGATCCAATTTCACTAATTGATAACTTCACTGCGATAAGCAAAACTACGGTTTTTCATTAGTCTGATTATGAAATCATGTGCTAAGTTTTTTATTGCAACTTGGGTAACTTGTTCATTTTTTTATAAAAATGAAAGATGTGGAAAGGGTTACTGGTAAAATGCTAATTTTACATGTCGATCATTAAGTTACAGTAGTTTTGCATAGAATAATCTTCTTTGTTGTCCATTGCATTGTTACTTAATTTGAAATACTCCTCGTCACTCATGTCAATGATTTTATTTATTGCGATTTCAAATTCATCACCAGTATTGCATAATATTTTGTAGTTCTTGATTTAACGGAGTGTAATCTAGAACGGGAATGTTTAGCAATTTTCCAATTGCGATAATCATTAGTTTTACTAATTAATAGCACCTTATTTCTAAACGTTCTAATTTTGTTTTAAGCTCGATATAAAGTTGACATCGGTTGTACAATACGTTTTTGATTACCGCAATT
>JBLIBC010000069.1:0-10855 GCA_047632015.1 Glaciecola sp. | reverse complement strand
TGCTAACCTCAAAAAATATTCTTTTTGAAACTCATCAGATAACAACTCTTTCCACGAGCTTTCTAAATACGATATATTCATTCGCTTAACAGCCATTGTTTATACAATCATCAATTTATGTTATTTACTTACAACCATTTCAAAACCAATATTACATAACTTTACCTTGCAATAAAATAGTAACGACATGGATTTTATCAATTTAAATCAAATTGCTCAGTTGGAACAAATCAACGAGCAATCAAAAAACAAAGCTCAAGTATTGTTTAAACACAGTACTAGGTGCTCAGTAAGCAGCTTTGCTAAACGAATTTTACAGAACGAATTTTCAGATGAACTTGGTGAAAAATTTGATATTCATTATTTAGATTTAATTGCTCATCGTGATTTAAGTAATACAATTGCTGATAAATATAATGTCGAGCATGCATCTCCTCAAATGTTAGTAATCATCAACGGAAGCTGTATTTACAACTCATCCCATTCTGATGTTTCTTTGGAAAAGGCCATGCAGATATTTGCTTAATTTGTATACATCCCATTCAATAAAGTAGTAAATTTACTGCCCGAATTTGATTACCAATGGAAAAGGAAGCCAAAGAAAATTCAAGTCAAAAAGTACGCGTAAAAAAACCCAAATGGTTAAGGGTTAAATTACCTATTGGTGAAAATTACAAGCAAGTTCGAAAGCTAGTTGACGACCATAAATTACATACCATTTGTGAAAGTGGAGGCTGTCCTAACATGGGGGAATGTTGGGGAGCTGGTACTGCTACTTTCATGATTTTAGGGAATACTTGCACTCGAAGTTGCGGGTTTTGTGCTGTAAGTACAGGTAAGCCTTTAGCTGTGGACAAATTTGAACCTGTAAAAGTGGCAAAGTCTATCAAAACCATGAAAATTAAACATGCTGTAATCACCTCGGTGGACAGAGATGATTTAGCTGATGGCGGAGCAGATGTTTGGGTGGAGACAGTGAAGGCAATTCGAAGAATTGCTCCCGGAACAACCATGGAAACACTGATTCCAGATTTTGCCGGAATTTGGGATAATTTGCAAAAAATAATTGAAGTTGCTCCAGAAGTAGTAAGCCACAACATGGAAACCGTTCGACGTTTAAGTAAAGAGGTTCGAATACAAGCAAAATACGACAGAAGCTTAGAGTTGTTGTTACGCCTTAAAAAAGGTGGAATGAAAACAAAATCTGGTGTAATGTTAGGCTTAGGAGAAACTGAAGAGGAAGTAATGGAAACATTAGAGGATTTGGCTGCTGTTAAAGTGGACATCGTAACACTTGGACAATACCTGCAACCTACTCCGGATCATTTGCCAGTACATGAATTTATTACCCCTGAACAATTCGAAAAATACAGATTAGTAGGTTTAAAAATGGGCTTCCGTCACATGGAAAGCGCACCTCTCGTTCGAAGCAGCTATCATGCTGAAAAACACATCTTATAAATCCTTGTGGACAATAAATCTCTGAATACATTCTTGTGTCGATATTCTATAGAATACTTATTTGAATTTAACTAAATCCGTTATGGTTAAATCATGTCGTTTCGATTCTAATTAACCGATACAATTGCGTAACTTTAACACCCTAAAAACTAAAAGAAACTACTATGTTAAATATTGTATTATTCGGCCCTCCAGGTGCAGGAAAAGGAACTCAAGCAGAAAAAGTTAAAGCAAAATATGATTTAGTACATATCTCTACTGGTGATGTATTTAGAGCTTTAGATCCTGATTCTGATTTGGCTAAATTAGCTAAAACCTATGCTGATAAAGGAAATTTAGTTCCTGATGAAATCACAATTAAAATATTAGAATCTGAAGTTTCAAAGTACCCAGACGCCAAAGGTGTAATATATGATGGGTTTCCAAGAACAATAGGTCAAGCAGAATCGTTGGACAAGTTTTTACTTGCAAAAGGCACTGGAATAACTGGAATGGTTGCTCTTGAAGTGCAAGAAGAAGAACTTAAAATTAGACTTAAGAAAAGAGCCATTGATAGCGGACGTCCTGACGATGCTGATCCTGAAATAATTCAAAATAGAATTAACGTGTACAATACCCAAACAGCTCCGGTTGCCGATTTTTACAAAGGTCAAGGGAAATATGCTGGAATAAATGGGGTTGGATCAATTGAGGACATTTTTGATAGAATTTGTACGGCTACTGACAGCCTTGCTGTTAAATAATACTTCTCAAAATGGCTTCCGATAACTTTGTTGATTACGTAAAAATTTGCTGTCGTTCTGGGAATGGCGGACAAGGATCTAGTCATTTGTTTAGGGACAAAATGAACAGTAATGGAGGTCCTGATGGTGGAAATGGTGGCCGAGGTGGTCACATTATTATGAGGGGAAATGCTCAGTTTTGGACCTTATTACATTTAAAATATAGAAAGCACATTATAGCAACTCATGGAGGAGGTGGAAGCAAGTCATGTAGTACAGGAGGTGATGGAAATGACATGTACATCGACGTACCATTAGGAACAATAGCTAAAAACGCTGAAACTTTTGAGGTTGAAGCCGAAATTGTGGAAGATGGTCAAGAATTTATTTTATCAAAAGGTGGAAGAGGCGGTAGAGGAAATGCTTTTTATAAATCATCTACGAACCAAACACCACTGAATGCTCAACCCGGTGAAGATGGGTTAGAGGAATGGAAAGTCTTGGAATTAAAAGTGTTAGCAGATGTAGGATTAGTAGGGTTTCCAAACGCTGGAAAATCAACATTACTAAGCGTGGTATCCGCAGCTAAACCGGAAATTGCCAATTACGCTTTCACCACTTTGACGCCAAATTTAGGTATAGTAAGTTACCGTGATCACAAAACGTTTATCATGGCTGACATCCCTGGAATCATTGAGGGAGCGCATACGGGAAAAGGATTAGGAACAAGGTTTTTACGGCACATCGAAAGGAATTCAGCCTTGTTGTTTTTGATTCCTGCAGATGCGGATGATATCAAAAAAGAGTATGCAATACTACTAAACGAACTGGCCGAGCACAATCCAGATTTATTAAAAAAACAACGCATTTTAGCCATTTCAAAATCCGACATGTTGGACGATGAACTTAAAGAAGAAATGAAAGCTGAACTACCTGAAGATATCGATAGTATTTTTATATCATCCGTCGCACAACAAGGTTTGGTGGAATTAAAAGACATGATTTGGAAAATCCTAAGCGCCAACGTATTTACTGATCACGAATAGTTTTTACTCGTTTAAAATATGGAAGAAATCCTCCTGTTAGACCGTGAATTATTTCAATATTTAAACGGACTTCACAACGATTTCTTTGACGTGATCATGGACTGGATCAGTTACAAGTTCACTTGGATTCCTCTTTACGCTGTACTAATTTTTTTACTCGTAAAACATTACAAAAAAAAGTCATTGATTATTATTGGCGCCATAGCCCTAATGATTACAGCCGCTGACCAAGGTTGCAATTTCTTTAAACATGCTGTCAAACGACCAAGACCATGTCAGGAAAATGCTCAATTGAGTCCTCCTGCAAGAACATTAGAAGGTTACAATTGTAGCAAATACGGTTTTTTTAGTGCTCACGCGGCAAACACGATGGCTGTGGCCGTTTTTATGACCTCGCTGCTACTTCCTTTTTACAAAAAAATTGGCTGGATTTTATTTCCGTGGGCAATCATTAGCGCATACAGCAGGTTATACTTGGGCGTTCATTACCCCCTTGACCTTTTATGCGGAGCAATTTTTGGCGTGCTAACCGCAAGAATTTTACTACGTGGACTGTACCTGTTTGCTACATTTTCAAAACCTGATTGTTAATAATAAGCATCTATTTTTGTAACGTTTCCTTCCCTTTATCAGTAACATTACATAGTAGTTATCACAAATAAGTATTAAAATGAAAAATACCTCTTTAATTTTAAGTTTTTTGGCTCTTACTTTTTTATGTTCATGTGGTGACTCTTCTGATGGGGCAAATCAGATCCATGAAAGGGCGGAAATGACGTCACAATTAAACGGCGTTTTTTTGTTAGACAATGACACCTTAAAAATTACAACATTTTCTGATGTGTTCGGAAAAAGCATACATTTTGATACTAAGGCCACCATAGTAGGGGAAAAAAAATCAGCTTTTAATGAAGCGTCTCTAATCGATCAAAGTACTAAAATGGAGCATTACCGAGTAAAAAAATGGATATCAGGAGATTCCATCTATGTTGCTTATGAACTTCTTGATTTTACTTTTGATTTTGCCAGCGACAGCTGGAGCGTTGTTGATACAATTGTAATCACTGATCACTCCGCTAAAGTTCCAAGCATTGTTAATTTGGGAGGAACTTACAAAAGAGTTAAATAATTAAGACCCTCCTTAGTAAGGCTCCCACCAAGTACGAATCCCCAATTTTAAACTTATTAACCATACTTTGTGATTGCTCGGCATGAGCGATAAACTTCGTCCTGAATCATTGACAAAATCAAAGTTCACACTGTTTACCTGCGGAGTAAGCTTAAACTGACTAAATAAAATTTGAAAGTGATTGAACATAATACCTGTGTCTTCCGCTTTTGTGTGAATTCCAATTCCTAACTGAAATGAATTTGTTTTCGATTTGAATATTTGCACCGCTCCTAATGTGGTTTCAAAATCAGTGATTCCATCATGATTAACGTTACTACAAGCTATTTCAGCGTCTTTAGGGTAAACATTGTACTTGTGTCGTACCCAATTATAACCAGCCTGAAAATAGAAATAGTCACCAATGAACAGCCTACTAAAAAACCCTTTGTTCCTTATAAATGAATTTCCGGTCTTTAAGTACGGATATAACGTACTGTTGTACTGCCACCCTACCCAAAAAGAGCGTTGAAAAAAAGCAAAATCAGTTTCATACCCCAACGAAAGACCTGCCGGAACTAGCTTGCTAAAATACTCGCTGTTTTGGTATTGCATCCCAGTATTAAGGCCAATATTATAAAAAAACCATTCGTTCTCTTCATAGTATTCTTCTCCGTTTCCACCACTGTCACTCTTAGAGAGTGATCCTTTTTGATGAGACAAACTTAAATTGATTTGCTTTTTCTCTCCTTCACCTTTGTAAATAGGAACTTTTATTACCCTTTTACCAAAAACCTCCTTGTTAGTCAGTGCAGTAGAGTTAGGGTTGTTCGCATTAACGACTATTTTTTTCATGTCTTTGTACGCATATTCTTTTCTTTTAATTTTTAACGACAGTTCACTTTTTTTTCTAAAGAATTTTGAAACAGATTTTTCCCATTTTCGACTTCCAACATTCAATTCTCTGTTCTTCTTGTGATTTACAATCAGGTAGTAAATTTCACCATTGACGAGGTAACTGTACAGGCTAAAAAATTCCCTGTACACCTCAATTTTATACATCCGTTTTGAAATAATTCCATTAGTTACTACTGACTTACTAATAAACTCCTCTCTCCCTCGCTGGTATGTCGCTATAGTATCTTTATTAAAATATAACGCACTATCCCCCTGAAGAACCTCGACAAATGATAAACTATTTGCCAAATTATTAAACCGCACTTGTCCCTTTATGGTATCATTATTTGTCAAAACAACAAAATCTTGAGCGTGAACAGTTCCAAGCAGCATGACAAACAAGTATGTAATAGCAATTCTCATCAAAACTGAATATATTCTCTAATTAGAGGCACCAAGGAAATATCAAAACCAACAGATACATTGATAGAGCCAAACACTTCCTTTTCGTCTGGTAAGTTATTTTCATACCCTTCAGGAAAAGACAATTCATTGTACAATAAATCGTTCCTTGTATTCTTAAATCGCATATAGGACACTGCTAAGTGCATACTTCCCTTGCGTAACCCTACTCCAAATTCAGCTGCTGTTCCAAATGCTTGCGCATAATTATGTACATCACCTTCACACGCTACTGGTTGAACATTATACTTGGACGTAAACAAGTGATAGTTTCCAAAGAAATAACGTGTATTAAAAGGGTTTTTGTTTTTCAATAGATTTAATCTTGCGCCTAAAGCATGTGAATTCACATTCAAATAGGACAAGGTTCCAATGTTATTTCTTTTCCTGAAATATAAACCTCCATAAGTGTATTTAACAGAAAACAGGTGCCTGTATAAATCTACTTTTAAACCCACATCATACCCACCACCATGGTTGAATGCATCACCATAGTATCCGCTCATTAAATTGTCATACACACCAGATATTATTATGTCTGCGTTTACATTTTCCCACCATTTTACATGTCCAGTAGCCCTATTATACTTACATTCTCTGTGTTCACTAACTATCCAATCATTGTACTTTTTAACAGCTAAAAGAATGCTATCTGATGTATATTCTCCAGCCTTAAATTTTTGAGCAATCCCTTGATGCTCTTTAAAAAACTTATACCCACTTTTTCGAAGTTTATTGGAGGCCAAATTCACCACATTGTTGATTTTCTTTTTAGGTAAAAAAACAGTGCGGCCATGTAACCGATATTCATACAATGAAATACAACCATTAATTTTATGAGCCGCAAAAACTTGTCCTTTGATTCCCATTTCTGGAGGCAGATATATCTTTTCAAACCTAACTGTATCAATAACGTAAGATTCTATTTCATTTACTCCAAAAACTACGGTGTCGTTCCTGTTTAGGCCGATAAACCTTACTTTTTCAGAATATGGATCGGTAACTGAATCCATCAACAATACTTGACCCTTCATAAATTCACCTGAGTCTATAGGCTTTATACCACTTTGAGAAACCAACGTGTTAGCAGCTAAGAAGAAAAACCCATAAACTAGCAATCGAAAATTGACAATTGATTTTGTATGCACACTGAATTTCATGTTGTGAAGTTAATATCATTTATTCAATGGAAAATACACTCGTGGCTAACTTGTAAACAATACCCTTGTGATATTCCAGCCTTTTGCACCCTGAAAATATGATCACTTATTTTTACTTTTACAAGCATGTCTGAAACGATAAAAAAACCACTAATCATGGTGGTAAACGACGATGGAATCACTGCTCCAGGAATACGGGCTTTAATTGGTTTCATGTTAGATCTTGGTGATGTGTTTGTGGTGGCGCCAAATAAGAGCATGTCGGGAATGGGACACGCTATTACCATTGATTCCACTTTAAGATTCACAAAACACAACGGTGAATACGCCAACGTGGAAGAGTACTCGTGCAGTGGAACACCAGTCGATTGCGTAAAATTTGGAACGGAAGTAGTTGCCAACGGAAGGACTGTGGATTTAGTGGTTTCAGGAATAAATCATGGATCTAATTCGTCGATTAATGTAATATATTCAGGAACCATGAGTGCTGCTATTGAAGGCGCTATTGAAGGGATTCCGTCAATTGGTTTCTCGCTGTGCAATCACTCTTTGGATGCCGACTTTAAAGCTTGTGAAAACATAGTAAAATCAATCGTAAAGAATACCCTTAAAAAAGGAAGCTTAAAAAATTATTGCTTAAACGTCAACATCCCTGCAATTCCTGCTGAGGAAATTAAGGGCATCAAAATATGTCGTCAAGCAAAAGCATTTTGGGAAAAAGATTTTCAAGAAAGAAAAGACCCAATGGGCAACAGCTATTACTGGCTAGCGGGAAAATTTAACAACCAGGATGACGGAACGGACACCGATATTTGGGCCTTAGAAAATAATTATGTGTCAGTCGTTCCAACTATGTTTGATTTAACTGCTCATGAAGCAATAGCCGACTTAAAATCTTTTGAATGAAAAATCCACAAGTAGCTCATTTTAAAAAACAAATAAAAAAGGGAATAGCATTGGGAGCTGTGGTTCCCGTTGTTTTTAGTCCCTTAATTTGCTTTTTGATTTTCAATCACAGAAGGCCTCAATATCCTGATGGAGGCGCGTTTCATTTTTGGGATTTTTACACTACATTGTTAACACACGAAATGCAATTCCCGACTTTCTTAAGCCTGTGTGCTTTAAGTAATTTACCTGTCTTCTTTTGGCTACTAAAAAAGAAAAAAGACTGGATTGCAAGAGGTATGATATACAGCACCATGGTGTACGCAATCATTTATTTTGCTATGAAAATGTTATAAGAAAAGTCATCAATGAAGTACTATATCATAGCGGGCGAAATTTCTGGAGATCTTCATGGGTCAAAACTCATGAAACAACTTAAGGTGCTAGATGCTGACGCTGAATTTCGTTTTTGCGGTGGTGACTTGATGTTGAAGGAAGATGCTAATATATGCTCTCATGTAAAAGACATGAGCTTCATGGGATTCGTTGAAGTATTGATGAACATTCGAACCATTTCAGCCAACATAAAAAAGGTACAGCAAGACATAAAAGCTTATGAACCTGACGCATTGGTTTTGATTGATTATCCTGGATTTAACTTGCGGATGGCAAAATTAGCTCATGAACTTGGGATCAAGGTTTACTATTATATTTCCCCTAAAGTATGGGCGTGGAAAGCGTCAAGAATTAAAAAAATAAAAGCTTGGGTGGATCAATTGTACTTGATACTTCCTTTTGAAGAAGACTTTTACAAAAAGCATGACTACACTACAAAATATGTAGGAAACCCCTTGCTTGACGCCATCGAAGACTTCAAAAAAGAAGAACAAACTATAATCGAAACAGCACAGCCGATACTTGCTTTACTCCCTGGCAGTCGAAAAATGGAAGTGTCAAAAATACTGCCTGTCATGATTGACTCGGCAAAACAAATGCAAAATGTTAAAGTGGTAGTGGCCGGGGTAAGTAATTTACCGAAAAGCTTTTATCAAAGTGCTACTGATGCCGGTTTTGAAGTGATTTACGACAACACTTACCAATTGTTAAACCAAGCACACATAGCACTTGTAACTAGTGGAACGGCTACTTTGGAAACTGCTTTATTTAATGTGCCACAAGTAGTTTGTTACAAGGCTCATACCTTGACAGTTTGGATTGCAAAAGCATTAGTTAAAATTAAGTTCATCAGTTTAGTGAACTTGATCATGGACAAAGAAGTAGTAAAAGAACTCATCCAAGAGGACATGAATACCAAGGAAGTGTTGAAACATTTACAAGCTTTAAACCAAGGAATAGCCCGAGAAAAAATGTTGACAGAGTACGCTGAACTACAAAAAATAATGGGTTTGCCTGGCGCTTCAAAAAGAGTAGCTGAAGAGATATATGAGGATGTTAAAATATAGTATTCTGCTGTTTTTATTGCCGTTCACTTTAGCTGGATTAGCTAATGAACAGCCAGTTCGTGTAGGATTGCTGCACAAGGACAAAGTATATTATAGCCATTTTAAGGTAAACCGCGGTACATACCGACTATATGGGGACGGGAAGTACATTGCAACACTTCAAAAAAATCAAAAAATTCATTTTTCATTTGGTAAAAAAGTGAAATTACAACTGTATGACAGTGTTTATGTGGCAACCACATTTAAATTAAAAGGACAAGACTATGTCAATCATTTTTTACTAAGTACTAAATTCCACAAAGATCAATCTTATGACGACGACTTGGAAGTTGGCCAAAAAACAAACAGCTTAAAACTAATAAACGAAGTCAACTTGGAAAACTATGTTTCCTCAGTCGTAGAGGGTGAAGCTGGCTATCGATTACCTGCTGAATTTTACAAGCTACAAGCAATATTATCCAGAACATACGCTTTGAAAAACATCAACCGGCACACCACGGAAGGGTTCAACGTATGTGACAAAGTCCATTGCCAAGTGTACCACCACAAGTGTACAAAAGATGACATTTACGAAACAACTATCGCCACTAATTCCTTAGTTGTCGTTGATGATGAATTGAATTTAATTAACACTATTTTTCACTCAAATTGTGGAGGACAAACGTGCAATTCAGAGGATGTTTGGAATAAAAAACTGAACTATTTGCGATGTGTGAAAGATTCGTTTTGTCTGAGATCATCGTCAGCATTATGGAAAAAATCTATCCCAAAAACCAAACTTCACTCCTATTTTGGCAGGTACAATGTAGCGGAGAAAGTGGAAGACGACATGTTCACTTTATGTCAAGTGGACCAAAGGAATGACAGCAATTATTTTCTTTCCGTTCCTCTTACCAAAATGCGAAGGGACTTAAAGCTGCGGTCTACTTACTTTTACATTGAAGAAAAAGGAGACAGTGCCGTTTTATACGGTAGAGGCTATGGACATGGAGTTGGGCTTTGTCAACAAGGAGGTATGGAAATGGCAAACCAAGGTTATGGCTATGTGGATATATTAAAATATTACTACAAGGGCATTCACATCATCAATCGTAAAGCTTTGAAGTTTTTTCAAGAATAATATTATTTTTTATATTTCTTAAAATTTATTATTAATCTTTGTTGTTTTAAAGTAAACAACATTGGATTCTTGTTATAAAATTCCCATTGTCAGGTTCCTTGTTCCATACTTATGCGGAATTATTCTGTGTAACTACGTTTCAATCGGCTTCAAATTTGCTCTTCTTGCAACTGTATTGCTTTCTCTTGTGCTATTAACTGCTTTTCATGTCCTTCGATGGCAATACTCACTGATTTCAATAATATGCTTGACAACAGGCTTGTTTTCTTACAAGCCAATTTCCTCTCAAATTAAGAATGACACCAATGTTCCCACTAAAAACCTACATGGCGAAATCATCATTTGCTCCTTGAAAAAACAAAATAGGAAACAGTTAAATTTTGTCACAAAAATCAACGATTCCAAATACATGGTGTACTTAAAGAAACAAGACCATGATTACCTTCCGGGTGATACATTGACCGTAAAAAAATTCAACATTAATAGTCTTTCTTTTGTGGATAACGAACATTCGGGATACACCAAGTACTT
>JBLIBC010000068.1:0-10895 GCA_047632015.1 Glaciecola sp. | reverse complement strand
GGAAAGAGTTGTTATCTGATGAGTTTCAAAAAGAATACTTTTTGAGGTTAGTAGATTTTCTCGAATTAGAATACGAACAACATCTGGTGTACCCGCCTTTTAACAGAGTTTTTGAAGCGTTTAAACTAACACCTGTGGAGGATGTGAAAGTTGTGATTCTTGGACAAGATCCTTATCATGGAGAGGGGCAGGCGCATGGGTTATCTTTCTCAGTTCCACCAGGAATGAAGGCGCCACCTTCTCTTCGAAACATTTTTAAAGAATTAAGCAGTGATCTTGGTGAGGGCATCCCGTTAAATAACTCATTAGAACAATGGGCGGAGCAAGGTGTATTGATGTTAAATTCCACGTTAACTGTGCGTGCTAAATCTCCAGGGAGTCATCAAAATAAAGGCTGGGAAGAATTTACTGATACAGTAATTCAAAAGTTGTCGAAAAAAAAAGAAAACTTGGTGTTTGTGTTATGGGGAAGTTATGCCAAAAAAAAAGGAGCCGTCATCGACAGTGAAAAGCATCTGATCATTGAGTCATCTCATCCTTCCCCATTTTCTGCGCATAAAGGCTTTTTGGGGAGTAAAGTATTTTCTAAAATAAATGAAAATTTAAGAAATAAAGGCTTGAATGAAATTTCTTGGGTGTAGATATAATGTGCTTTCTTAGAGAAAATAAAAAAGCCCTGCATCGCAGGGCTTTTACTATTGTTTACACAAATTATTTTATGCTTCTGAAACTAGTGACGACTTTAAAAAGTCCCTGTTCATTAAAGCAATGTTGTCTAAAGAAATTCCTTTTGGACATTCCACCTCACAAGCTCCTGTGTTGGTACAGTTACCAAAACCTTCAGCGTCCATTTGGCTAACCATGTTTTGAACTCGCGTGTCAGCCTCCACTTTCCCTTGTGGTAAAAGTGAGAATTGAGCTACTTTCGCAGCTACAAATAACATAGCAGAACCATTTTTACAAGTTGCTACACAACCTCCACAACCAATGCAAGTTGCAGCATCAAAAGCTCTGTCTGCATCCGCTTTTGGAACAGGAAGGGCGTTGGCATCTTGAGTGTTTCCTGAGGTGTTGACTGATACATAACCTCCGGCTTGTTGAATTCTATCAAAAGAACTTCTGTCAACTACTAAATCTTTTACCACTGGAAAACCAGCTGATCTATAAGGTTCAATGGTAATTGTATCGCCATCCTTGAACATTCTCATGTGCAATTGACAAGTGGTTACTGCTCTGTCAGGTCCGTGAGATTCTCCGTTAATGTACAGCGAACACATTCCGCAAATACCTTCGCGACAGTCATGATCAAAAGCAACTGGTTCACCACCAGTGTTGACCAATTGTTCGTTCAATAAGTCTAACATTTCTAAAAAAGATGAATCTGGGCTTACATCAGCTAACTGATATGTTTCCACAGCTCCTTTTGCAGCTGCATCCTTTTGTCTCCAAATCTTAAGTGTTAAATTCATAACTTAAATTTTTTCTAAACGTTTTTATCTAGGCAATAGCCTATTTATAACTTCTCTGTTTTAACTCGATATCGTTGAATTCCAATTGCTCTTTGTGTAGTACAGCATCGGCTGGTTCGCCTTTGTATTCCCAAGCTGAAACATGTCTGAAGTTAACATCATCTCTTAGTGCTTCACCATCTTGTTCTCCACCAACTTCAGCAGATTCTTCACGGAAGTGACCACCACAAGACTCTTTTCTGTCTAAGGCATCTTTAGCAAATAACTCCCCTAATTCCAAGAAATCAGCAACCCTTCCAGCTTTTTCCAATTCTGGATTCATGCTATCAGCAGTTCCCGGAACTAACACATCCTTGTAAAATTCTTCTCGGATGGACTTAATTTCAGCCATAGCTTCTTTTAATCCTTCAGCATTCCTTGCCATACCAACTTTGTCCCACATCACTTTACCAAGTCTCCTGTGAAATGAATCGACAGATTTAGTTCCTTTGTTGTTCATGAACATGTCTATTCTGTCTTGCACTTCTTTCGCTGCAGCTGTAAACTCTGGACCATCTGTTGGGATAGGACCGGTTCTGATTTCGCTGGCTAATTGATCACCAATAGTGTACGGCAATACAAAGTATCCGTCTGCTAAACCTTGCATTAATGCTGATGCTCCAAGTCTATTTGCTCCGTGATCTGAGAAGTTTGCTTCTCCAGCACAATAACAACCTGGAATGGTAGTCATCAAGTTGTAATCAACCCAAACACCTCCCATTGTATAATGAACTGCCGGGTAAATTTTCATTGGCATTTCATACGGGTTTTCATCTGTAATTTTTTGATACATTTGAAACAAGTTACCGTACTTATTCTCCACTACTTTTTTACCTAACTTAAGTATTAACGCTTTATCGTTTTCATCTAAACCATTAATTTTTGCTTCCGTTTTTCCATAACGTTGGAAAGATGCTGCAAAATCTAAATATACTGCTTCGCCAGTAGCGTTTACTCCATATCCAGCATCACATCTTTCTTTTGCTGCTCTCGAGGCAACATCTCTTGGTACTAAGTTTCCAAATGCTGGATACCTTCTTTCCAAATAATAATCTCTGTCATCTTCAGCAATATCAAAAGCTTTCTTTTTTCCAGCTCTGATTGCCTCCACATCTTTCATGTTTTTTGGAACCCAAATTCTTCCATCGTTTCTTAAGGATTCAGACATCAACGTCAATTTAGACTGGTGATCTCCCGAACGGGGAATACAAGTTGGGTGAATTTGTGTGTAACAAGGGTTCGCAAAAAATGCACCTTTTTTGTGAATTTTCCAAGCAGCAGTAACGTTAGATCCCATTGCGTTGGTTGACAAAAAGAATACATTTCCGTAACCTCCTGTAGCAATAATAACTGCATGAGCAGAGTGTTTTTCAATTTCTCCAGTAACCAGGTTTCTAGCAATAATACCTCTTGCTTTTCCGTCAATTTTTACAACGTCCAACATTTCATGCCTGTTGAACATTTCGATTTTTCCTTTGTTAATCTGACGGTTCATTGCCGAATAAGCACCTAACAATAATTGTTGTCCAGTTTGACCTTTTGCATAAAAAGTCCTTGAAACCAAAACTCCTCCAAAAGACCTGTTGTCCAGCAATCCACCATAATCTCTGGCAAAAGGAACTCCTTGAGCCACACATTGGTCAATGATGTTTGCAGAAACCTCTGCTAATCGGTGAACGTTTGCTTCACGTGATCTATAATCACCACCTTTCACAGTATCGTAAAATAATCGGTAAGTTGAATCACCGTCATTTTGGTAGTTTTTTGCTGCGTTGATTCCTCCTTGTGCTGCAATTGAATGAGCTCTTCTTGGAGAATCTTGGTAACAAAATGCTTTCACATTGTATCCCATTTCAGCTAGTGAAGCTGCCGCAGCACCTCCAGCTAATCCTGTACCAACAACTATTACGTCGATTAACCTTTTGTTTGCAGGGTTAACTACGTTGATTTTATTTTTATGGTTAGTCCACTTGTCTTTAATTGGACCATCTGGTATTTTGGAATCTAATACTGACATAATAAATTATCTTTTTTAATGTTCAACGCAAACTTTGCAAGTGCTATAAATAACATGGTACCATGCAATAAAAATGAATACTGCAGGAATTAAAATAGCGTATGCTTTACCTGTTTTTTCAATCAGAGGCGTGTATTTATTATGACGTGCGCCAGCTGATTGAAATGCTGAAGCAAAACCATGTTGTAAATGCAATGATAAAAACACGAATGCTACAGTATATATTGCAGCCCTTATTGGATCAACCATTTTACAGACTAATTCAGCGTGAAATCTTGGTTCTCCATGATGAAGTCCAGTCCAGTCGCCTTGAATAAATTTTGTTTGAATTTCTGGAATCCAAAAGTCATAAAAGTGTACTCCAAAAAACAGTAAAATCATGATGCCTGTTACTATCATGTTGCGACTAACCCAGCTTGCGTTGGCGGCCCTGTTGTCTTTAATGTATTTAATTGGACGCGCTTTGTTGTTTTGCATTTCTAAGTAAAAGCCCATTCCAAGATGAAATAAAACTCCAAAGAGTAACACTGGTTGTAATCCGAATTGAATCACCGGGTTTAAACCCATGAAAGCTGAGACAGCATTAAACATGTCAGGGCTAATCACTGATAATAAGTTGATTGCTGCGTGTTGCAATAAGAAAATAATTAGGAAAAAACCAGATAAAGCCATCATGACTTTTCTTCCAATTGATGATTTTCCAAAACCAGAATTACTCATAAGTTTAAATTTAGTTCTTGAGATTGACCGCGAATTTAATCAAGATATACGAGAAAAAAAATGATTACAGTTGGTTTGTCTTACCCTTGAGGTTTAACTAAGACAACCACACTTTGTGGGCTATCTCACGCAGTGTTAAATTTCCCGATTCTTTCAACAAGGAATCCTCTAAGTCTTTCCCTATTTGATGAATGATTTTGCTTTCAGACTCATTACCAACAGGGACTTCGCTTGATCCGGCCTCATCCATTATACTAATTAATTCAGAATATTTTAATTGATTGAGATCGCGTGCTGGCAAATAGGAAGTTGATTCATCTTCACTAATTATTTCCGATATCAATTTGGCTTCAAATAAATTATTGATGATATCTCTTACAAGTCTTATAGGTAGTTTAGATCTTTCACAAAGATCATTCACACTTAGTGCCTTTTCTCCTTTGTCGAACTCCCTGTTCATGTGCAGCAAAATAAGCATTGATGTTTTTCGCTTGTGTGACCGGCTAATGTTGGTAACCTCTTTTTCATAAACGAAGCTGTGTACGTTTTGTCCAGAAAATGCTATTTCACACCCAAAAAGAACGACAATCCATGAGGTTTGGACCCAGACTAAAAACAATGGTAAAGCTGCAAAGCTGCCATATACTGCGTTGCTTTGAACCGCACCAATTTGAAAGGTAAAATACGCCCACTCCACTAAGTTAAAAAGACTTCCCGCTATGATTCCCGCTATTAAAGCATTTTTGAATTTAACTTTGGTGTTGGGAATTGCCATGTATATAAATGCAAACAAAAACCATATAATTACGTACGGAATTGCTTTAATTAATATTCGAACAGCTGGACCGAATAGATTGAAAATTTCAAATTGTGTTAACACACTGTTTGCAGCAACTGAGACGTAAATCGTGATACCGCTAGATAAGGCCACAAATATCGGGGCAATTAACATGATAGCAATGTACTCAGTAAATTTTTTAATAATAGTTCTAGGGGTTTTGATTCCCCAAACAGCGTTAAATGACAATTCAATGTTGCCAAGTACCTTCATGACCGACCAAAAAAGCATGACCAATCCAAATCCTGCAATTAATCCTCCTTTGGTGTTTTCCAACGACGAGTGTGAAAATTCTAAAAGCGTTTCACTGACTTCAGGCTGTTGCGCAAAAGAAGATTGAATTAAATCATAAAGCTTATCCTCGAACCCAAAACCTTTAGCAATTCCAAAAGCCATAGCAATGATTGGAACAATGGAAATTAAGGTGTAAAAGGTTAGCGCGGACGATCTTAAAAGTACTTCGTCTTCTTTAAACCCTCTAAAAGCTAAAGTAATAACTCTGAGTTGCTGCAACAAAAAGCGTTGTTTTTTACTGTAGTTTTCGTTAGCTGAACTCCACAATTCTTTAGTGAAAAAGTGTTTTATTTTTTTAATCATTAATGGTGCACTTAACCTTATTGCAATTTGAAGATAAGGATTTTGAGACAAAAATAATTATGCGGCGTCTTCCGTAATTTGAACTTCTTCGCCACATTTGTAAACCGACTTTAGCTTTAAAGAGTCTCTTTCCAGGATGATCATATCAGCAAAATAATTCTTTTTGATGAATCCATATTGGTTATCAATTTTTAAGAACTCGGCTGGGTACCTAGATGACATTTTAAAACATTCAGCTAATTCGATATTAGCATTTTTAAATGCGTTTTGTATGCTTTCTAGCATTGATATTGCCGAACCAGCTAAATTCCCAGTTTCGGTCAAGTACATGCCATCTTTAAAGAAAATTTTGAACTCATCAATTTCAAAGGAACCAACAGGTTGCTTTACAAATGATGCATCTGAAACCAAGAAAAGTTTGTCTCGTTTTGCTTTTTGAGCAATCCTAACTGAGGCATAATCACAGTGAATCCCGTCCACGATGATACCTGCATAAACGGTGTCAGGAGAGTCTAAAAATGCTCCCACTAAACCAGGACTTCTGCTTGAAAATTGACTCATTGCATTGTACAAGTGAGTTACTTTTGAAATTCCTAATTCAAAGCCTTTCATGGCTTGTTCGTAGGTTGTATTGCTATGACCCGCCGAAACTGGAATTCCAGCGTCAATTATTTTTTTGATGAGTTCGGGACTTACCATTTCAGGAGCTAGTGTCAATATTTTAATGACTCCTACACCGTGTTCGATGATTTTGTTTACTTCATATTCAGTGGCTTCACGTACGAAATCCAAAGAATGAGCTCCTTTTTTTTCTGGATTGAAAAAAGGTCCTTCTACGTGCATACCTAAAACACCCGTTGTAGGGTCTTTCATCATTTCTTTGGCAATTTTCAAAGATTCGATGATGTTGTCCAATGATGTGGAGATGATTGTTGGAAGTAAACTAGTTGTTCCGAATTCCCTATGAGCAGAATTTACTGTTGTGTAATCGTCAACGTTTGGCTTTTGAGTATAGAAAGCTCCACCTCCTCCATTTACTTGACAATCAATAAAGCCGGGAGCAAGAATATCACCATTGCAATCAATTAGTTCGTCGTAACCCGAAATTTTACTTTTAGGAATGACATCGACAATTTTATCATCTTTTACCACAACAGCTCTGTTGCCTAAAAAAGTGTCTCCGTCAAAAATGGAACAATTGGTAAATACTTTGATCATTTCTGGGTAAGTTAAGCGAGCAAAGCTCCTATTATTTATTTGTTAATACAAGTTTTTTGACTTTAATATTCAAGTGATGTAATTTAATGCTGTGATAAAAATATTATTTCTTACTTAAGAATTCAATGTTTCGTTTCAATCCTTTGAACTTAGTGCGTTTTACAGCATTTTTACGAAATATTTCAGAAAAAATATCTTGAGTAATTTCTTCCCAATCATTTTTGGAATAATCAAGTATTTTGGAGTTAGCGGTAAATGCTTTTTCCTTGGTTGGAGTTGAAAACTTATTCCAAGGGCAAACATCTTGGCATATGTCACAACCAAACATCCAGTCGTCCATTTGCTTGGCAAAACTATTTGGTAAAAGAGAATCTTTAAGTTCGATGGTCAAATAAGATATGCATTTGCTTCCGTCTACTTTGTGATCCTCATAAATAGCGTCAGTAGGGCAAGCATCAATGCATTTTGTACAAGTTCCGCAGTAATCATTTATTGGTTGGTCTTCATCAAGTTCTAAATCCAAAATAAGTTCGGCGATAAAAAAGAAACTACCTGACTCCCGAGTTATTAAGTTGTTGTTTTTTCCTAACCAGCCAATACCGCTTTTTTTTGCCCATGCTTTGTCCATTACTGGCGCTGAGTCAACAAACCCTCGCCCACTAACCTCACCAATTTCCTCATTTATGAAATGTAACAAAGTTTTTAATTTGTCTTTAATAACCAGGTGGTAGTCCTGTCCGTACGCGTATTTGGATATTTTATAGCTGTCTTCGCTTTGAAGTTTTTCCGGGTAATAGTTTAACGAAAATGAAATGACACTTTTTGCGTCATCTACTAATAATCGTGGGTCAAGTCGTTTGTCAAAATGATTTTCCATGTACGACATTTTTCCATGACGTGACTCCTTTAGCCATTTTTCTAGCCTTGGGGCTTCTTCCTCTAGAAATCCTGCTTTTGAGATGCCTATTTGCTCAAAACCTAATTCCTTGGCTTTCGTTTTAATAAGCTGAGTATGTTTGGCTATTTGATTCAAAACTGCACGTATATGAATTCGTCCCCTGCATTAAAGTATCCAAAAAATAGAATAGCAAGAAGTGAAATTGTAATGTAGGTGTACGAGAACTTATTTTTCCGAGATAGTTTTTCGATTTTGCTTTCAAAAGCGAAAAACAAAAGTACTAGCGCAGCTGTTTCCAATAAGTTATATTGTTGTAAAAAATGACCTCCGTTTCCTATAATTGCTACAAATTCAACCATCCAGTCCGTTGGTAAAAATTTATTTTGAATTAATGTACTTACGTGGAAATTGATGTTACTCCATGATTTGGCAAGGAAGAAGAAGTTTGAAAAACTGACAAGAGCAAACGTCATCACAACACCTAATTTGGATTTTTGTGTGAGTTTTAATTTTTTCCGCCCCATATATTCTAGGAGTAAAAAGATTGCATTTAGTCCACCCCAAATTAAATAACCCAACTGGTTTCCGTGCCAAATTCCACTTAGAATAAAAGTGATAATTGTAGCCACAATGATACTTAGCAAGGTGTAGCTTCTCAATGCGTAAACCACAGGGTAGTACACATGTTCTGTCAACCATTCAATTAAAGATACATGGGTTTTACGCCAGTATTCTGTAACCGTTTTTGACTGGAAAGGAAGCTTGAAGTTTTCTTTAAATTCAATACCAAATAGTTTAGCTGAACCAATGGCAATGTCTGAGTAGGCAGAAAAATCTAAATACATTTGCAAAGTGAATACAAGTGCTCCAGAAACTAAGGAAAATCCTGGGTTTTGCTGATTAGTTGGTTCGAAAATGTTGCTTGTGATGATGGCGAGTCTGTCAGCCAAAATTAGTTTTTTACCTAATCCAAAAATAATTCTTTGGGTACCTGAAGCTATGTTCTCCAGGTTAAATTGGACTTGTGGTTTAAGTTTTGAAATGTCTTTTGCTGTCAAAATTGGTCCTGCCACAAAGCGGGAAAAAAATGTATTTCCCAGCAGTAGTTGATTAAAACTGATCTTGGAATTCCCGCTGAGTAAAACGGAAATGTTTTGCAAGCTAAAATACGATAAGCCCAAGAAGGTCCATGTACTTATTGGAGTTGTGTTACCAATCCACAACAGTTCTGTTTTTAATGAAAGAAGTATTGCAAGGTGTAATCCTATTCCAAGGTATTTAGTAGTTTTTGAATGGTTTTTCACCAAAAGAACTGTGGTTGCAGTAAGCACAACAACTATGGCAGCAGAGGAGATACTCCAGTATGAAATCAACCCAAGAGAAAGTACATTTAAAAAATAAGTGGGGTGCTTTTTAAAAAGCAAGTAATATGCTGTTACGCTGGATGCAAGTATAATAAGGTACGGCCAGGTAAATAACATTTGTTAGGTTTCAGTTGTTGAATCAATGTGCCTAGCAATATCGCCTACACAATTGAATTCCATTACTTCGGTAAAGGGAATCTTTAGCTTAAAATGTTCCTCTATTTTTGTGATCAATTCCATGTGAGAAAACGAATCCCAATCTTGGATGTCATGAGCAGTGGTGTCAACCGAAATCCCCTCCAGTTTCAAGTCGAAAAATACAGCGATCACTTTTTGTAATTCAAAGAGACTACTCATGGTGTTGTTTTGTTGACCGAATCCATTAGAAAATTATTTTCTTGTTTAATAGGTATAAAAAAAGCCGTCCCTTGCGGAACGGCTTTTAAAGTACAATAATTTAAATTATGCTCCAACACTCATGTTGTCTAAAACATTTTTCACTTCTCTTACAGCAACTGCTGATTCGTTAAGCAATGTTTTTTCGGCGTCATTTAAGTCTAGTTCAATGATTTTTTCGATTCCATTTTTCCCTAATTTAACAGGAACTCCTAAGAATAAATCGTTCACACCATATTCGCCCTCTAACCATGCGCAAACAGGGAAGATTCTTTTTTGATCCTTAACGATAGCTTCAACCATTTGAGCTGCAGCTGCTCCTGGAGCATACCATGCAGATGTTCCCATCAAGTTAACTAACTCACCACCACCTTTTTTAGTTCTTTCAACAATTGCATTTAATTTGTCTTCAGCAACTAATTCAGTTACAGGAATGCCTCCAACTGTAGTGTATCTTGGTAACGGAACCATCGTGTCACCATGACCTCCCATTAAAATAGCTGAGATGTCCTTAGGAGAACAATCTAATTCAGTAGCTAAAAAAGCTCTGTATCTAGCAGTATCTAAAATACCAGCCATTCCCATTACTTTGTTCTTGTGAATACCAGCAGTTTGGTATGCGCAATATGTCATAACATCTAGTGGGTTTGAAACCACGATGATGATCGCGTCAGGAGAATGTTTAATAGCTTGTTCTGTTACACTTTTTACAATTCCAGCGTTAGTAGCGATTAAATCATCTCTACTCATGCCTGGTTTTCTAGGTAAACCAGAAGTAATAACGATAACTTCTGAACCTGCAGTTGCAAGGTAGTCGTTTGTAACACCTGTTATTCTTGAATCGTATAAATTGATTGGAGCTGTTTGCCACATGTCCAATGCTTTTCCTTCCGCAACACCTTCTTTGATGTCTAACAATACGATTTCGTTTGCTAATTCTTTTTCAGCACAGACATTGGCGCAAGTTGCTCCAACATTTCCAGCTCCTATTACTGTAATTTTACCCATGGTTATTTATTTTATAATGTAATTAATATTGTGTTCTTATTGAAAGAACCTCATTGTGTCAACGTTGTTCAATTCAGCAAAAGATTGCTTTAATCTTGTGTTGAAAGACTCTTCACCTTTTCTTAACCAAACTCTTGGATCATAGAATTTCTTGTTTGGTGCATCAGCTCCACTTGGGTTACCAATTTGACTTTGTAAGTATTCTGATTTGTCAGCAGAGAAACTTCTGATTCCATCCCAAAACGCCCATTGTAAATCTGTATCAATGTTCATTTTAATAGCTCCGTAACTTATTGCTTCAGCAATTTCTGCTGCAGTAGAGCCTGATCCA
>JBLIBC010000067.1:0-10905 GCA_047632015.1 Glaciecola sp. | reverse complement strand
TTACTTAAAAGGCCTTGATTGGACACTCCGCAATTAAGTGCGCTTAAGAAGCGCAGAAGGCTATTAAATTTCTTTTCTTAATCTTCCAACTGGAATACTTAATTGTTCCCGGTACTTGGCTACTGTCCTTCTAGCTAGTATGTATCCCTTTTCTTTTAGCACGTCTTTCAGCTTTTCATCAGTGTATGGTTTCTTTTTGTTTTCACCATCGACAGTGTCTTGCAGAATTTTTTTGATTTCACGTGTAGAAATTTCTTCTCCTTTATCATTTTGCATGCTCTCAGAAAAAAACGTTTTTAATAAGAATGTTCCAAAATGAGTTTGAATGTACTTTGAGTTAGCAACTCTTGATATGGTGGAGATATCCATTTTTACAATGTCTGCTATATCCTTTAAAATCATAGGTTTTAACTTGGTTTCATCCCCGTCAACAAAGTATTCATGCTGATAGTTAATGATGGTTTGCATGGTTGTTAAAAGCGTATTTTGCCTTTGACGAATTGCATCAATGAACCATTTTGCAGCATCCAGTTTTTGCTTTACAAAAAGCACAGCGTCCTTTTGCGACTTGTTAGCTCCTTTTTTATTAGCAGAGTATGCTTTAAGTAAGTTTGAATACTCACGACTTATTTTTAACTCAGGAGCATTCCTGCCATTTAAAGTAAGATCAAGATTGCCATTTTGATAGCTGATCATGAAATCAGGTATAATTGTTTGAGCAGTTCTTTGAGTTTCATTCATTGAATTCCCTGGCTTCGGGTTCAGTTTTAATATTTCGGCCACAGCATCCTTTAATTGTTCCTCAGTAATTTCTTTTCGTTTGATGATTTTTGAGTAATGTTTCTTTGTAATCTCGTCAAAGCAATCCTCCAATAATGTTTGTGCTAAGGATATCGATTCGGTTGATTTTCTCTTCCTTTTGATTTGAATCAGTAAACATTCTTGTAAATCTCTTGCTCCCACGCCTGCAGGGTCAAAGTTTTGTATTTGCTTAAGGAGCCCAGCTAATTGGTTAACTGTCGTGGAAATGTTTTGGTAAAAAACCAGATCGTCACAAATTGATTCTAAATCACGTCTTAAGTACCCAGCGTCATCAAAATTACCCACTAAATGTTCAGCAATGATTCTTTCATTTTCATCTAGTTTTTGCTCCCCAAGCTGACCCATTAATACTTCATGAAATGATTTACCCATGGATAAAGGGATACTTTTTTCGTCGTCGTCGGCACTGGTGTTGTTTGCTCTCGTTTTATAGGATGGCGTTTCGTCGTCTGATATATATTGAGACAAATCAAAGTCGTCTCTTGAGTTTTCCTCGTCTCTATCAGTATCGGCACTGTTATCAGCAATTTTTTCTTCCTCATCATTTCCTTCCTCTAAAGCGGGGTTGCTTTCCAATTCTTCCTTTACTCGCTGTTCAAGTTCCGTTGTAGGTACTTGAAGCAGTTTCATCAATTGAATTTGCTGCGGTGATAATTTTTGCTGTAAACTGTGTTGTAAGGTTTGTTTTAACATAGCGTTTAGGTCTTTAGTTTAATTACGGTATAAATGCTCAAATAGTTCGCTAAAAACGAATTATTTTGTCAAGCGTTAACTTGTCTTATTCAAAAGTGATACCAAAATTAAATTCGAAACTTGTTTTGAAGACAATATATATGACCAATCTACGGCAATTTGATGTAATGTATTAACTTTGTTTCAATGAAAAAAATCCTAACCATCATTGGCGCTCGTCCTCAAATAATTAAAGCAGCTGCAATTAGTAGAGCTATTAAAAATAATTATAAAACAGAGCTAAAAGAAGTGCTTGTCCACACAGGTCAACACTACGACGAAAACATGTCCGCAGTTTTTTTTGAAGAGTTAGGGATTCCAAATCCAGATTATCAGTTATCTGTTGGCTCCGGTTCGCATGGAGCTCAAACAAGTGAAATGCTTACCGCTATCGAAGATTTAATAATTAATGAAAAGCCAGATGGAGTAGTAGTGTATGGGGATACAAACTCAACAATTGCAGGGAGTTTAGCAGCTGTTAAACTACATGTGCCAGTCATTCATATTGAGGCTGGCTTAAGGTCGTTTAATAAAAGAATGCCTGAAGAAATTAACAGGATTGCAACAGATCACTTCAGCACTTTACTTTTTTCGCCTACAGTTTCGGGAATCAATAATTTGGTTGCTGAAGGTTTTTCCATGGAAGATAAGAACGAAAAGGCTGCCTTGAATAGTCCTAAGATTTATCATTGTGGTGATATCATGTACGACAACAGTATTTATTTTTCAGAGAAGGCTGATGAGCAATCAACTGTTTTAGAGGATGTAGGTGTGTCTAGTAACGAATACATTTTGAGTACTGTTCATAGACCATCTAACACTGATAAAAAGGAGAATTTAAAATCGATATTGGAAGCGTTGAATGAAATTGCCCAGTCAGATAACATCAAAGTGGTTTTCCCAATTCATCCAAGAACTAAAAATAAAATATCCGAATTACTGTCTCAAGATTTTTATGACGAAATGAGTGAAAATATTTTATTTATTCCTCCTGTCTCTTTTTTAGACATGATTAAACTCGAGAAGCATGCTAGTATGGTAATTAGTGATTCTGGTGGAGTGCAAAAAGAAGCGTACTTTTTTAATAAATGTTGTGTTATTTTAAGAGAGGAAACTGAATGGGTTGAAATTGTAGAGCAAGGAGCTGCTATAACTGTAGGGGCGAACAAGGAAAAAATAATTCAGGCTCATCAAAAATTACAATCTTCGGATTGTGAATTCACTGAAATTTTCGGAAATGGTAAAGCTGCTGAATTCATTTGTGAAAAAATATTAAGTACTATTTAAAACGCAAAAAATGTTGTTGATTTTCGTACAAAAAACCACAAGCCGGCTGAATTATGCTGTTAACTTAGTGTTGCGAGATATTATTCAAACAACCTTTCGAATAACTACTAATCAGGAGGAGTTTGAAGCTTTTGAAGGTCCTAAATTTGCCTATCAAACTCACAGTGTAGACGATGAGTTTTTGGTTCAATCACACCCATTACTTTTTGAAAACGGAATCGTTGAACAAGAATTAACTGCTTTTGACTGGGAGGGAACGAAAGCTTTTTTTTCGTGCTCTAAAAGGGCTGATTTTGAATTCGATGTCTTTGCAGCTTCATTTTATTTTACTGTTCGGTACGAGGAGTACTTACCTCATAAAAGAGACGAGTACAACAGGTTCGAGGCGGAACAATCAGTGGCAAATCAGCATAATTTGTTAAAAAAGCCGGTGGTTAATATATGGTGTGAAAAGTTTTGGGATTCACTAAAAAAGAGGTTTCCAGAGTTATCAAGATCCGCTCGGAAATATGAATTCATTACGACCATTGATATTGATAATGCTTATTTATATGGTGAGAAAGGGTTTGTAAGAAGTATTGCTGGTTATTTAAATGACGTGCTGTCGTTTAACGTAAAATCTATTTTGAAAAGGACGATGGTGTTGCTAGGTAAAGCAAAAGACCCATACGATACCTATGAGTATCAGTTGGATATTATTCAAAAATATAAAGCTAAGTTTATATACTTTTTACTGTTAGGAGATTATGGTAAAAATGATAAAAACGTTCCTATTAGTAACATGCGATTGCAGGCGTTGATTCGTCACTTAGCTGATTATGCTCAGGTTGGGGTGCATCCATCATATGGAGCAAGGACTTCTTTTGCGCAACTTGAAAAAGAAGTGGTTCGCTTATCACCAATACTAAAAAAGGAGATTACCCAAAGTAGGCAACATTTTTTACAACTTCAGTTCCCTGACACTTACAGGAATTTAATTGATTTAGATATACTAAACGATTACACAATGGGGTATGCAAGTCACTACGGATTTAGATCAGGATTGTGCACTCCTTATTATTTTTACGATTTAGATCTTGAAATAGAGACTAGTTTGTTAATTCATCCGTTTGCTGTAATGGATTCAACTTTGCAATATTATATGGGGGTAGACCCTGAAGTAGCATTGGAGCATTTGAAAGGATTAGTAGACGAAGTGAAAAAAGTAAATGGCACATTCATATCAACTTGGCACAATGAATCACTTAACAATGAGGGTATATGGAAAGGATGGAGGAGTGTTTTTGAAAAGCTAATAGTTTACGGGGAAAAATGAAGTTTGTAACCAGAAAAGACATTGATGACGGGAAATGGAACGCTTGCATAAAGGCTTCTTCACCATACCCTTATGCCTTGAGTTGGTATTTAGATGAGCTCTGTACGTGGGAAGCGTTAATAATTGAAGAGAAAGGGAATTATACAGCTTGTTTTCCTGTTCCGTATAAAAGTAAACTGGGGGTCAAGTACGTTTACCCACCTTTTTTTATTCAGCAATTGGGGCTGTTTTCAGTAGGTAAAAATGTTGGTGCTAAGCAATTTATCGACCTGATTGCGAATAAATATAAGTGGGTAGAATTGTATTTGAATAAAACGGTCACCGGAGCTGAAGGCCGTTGCAATTTGATTTTAAATTTGAACAAAAGTCACGAGGAGTTAAAAAGTGAATATGCGTCTAATCATAAAAGAAACTTAAAGAAATCTAATAAGTTAGGTTTGTCGATTAAGGATACAGATGAACCAGGAGTAGCGATTTCTCTTTTTAAAGCTGATAAGGGTGTGCAGTTTAAACACTTAAAAGAGGAGCATTATCACGGTTTTTTAAAAGTGTGTGAAACGGCTAAGTCAAAAGGAATATTGACAGTTCTAACAGCGGTAAATCAAGAAAACAAAAATATTTGTAGTGCCTTGTTTTTGAAAAATAACAACAGGATAATTTTTGTCTTTTCCGGAAATACAAAGACAGGAAAAGAATCGGCGGCATTATTTTACATTCTCGATGAGGTGATAAAAAGGCATCAAAACACTGATGTGGTCCTTGATTTTGAAGGAAGTGAAAACGAAGGTCTTCAACGTTTTTACAAAGGTTTTGGAGCCAGTCTAGAGACTTATTATTTCTTGAAATACAACAATTTACCATTCCCTATGAATATTTTAAAGAAGTAATAGGGCAGAGACTTCAATTCAAAGTAATCATTTAATGAATATTTGAAACGAGATTGCGGGAGAATGGTAATTAAGACATAAAAAAAGACCTTCAATATTGAAGGTCTTTTTTTATGTCTTTAAAGTTAGTATCAACAATAAACTTCATTGTTACTTACAAAAAATTGATTCTTGTAATTTACAATCCAAATGATTTTTTCACAGTATCAACATAGTCTAATTTTTCCCATGTGAATAATTCAACTTCTTTCGTTATTGTTTCTCCATTTGGACTAGAGTAAGTTTTAGTAATTTTTTCATTTTTCCTTCCCATGTGACCGTAAGCAGCAGTCTCCAAATAAATTGGATTTCTAAGCTTTAATCTTGTTTCAATACCGTAAGGAGTCATGTCAAAAATTGCCGTTACTTTTTCAGCGATTTCTGCATCTGTAAAATCAACTTTTGCAGTACCTTTTGTATCAACAAAAATCCCCATAGGGTCTTTTACACCAATGGCATATGATACTTGCACTAAAGCTTCAGAGGCTACACCAGCAGCAACTAAGTTTTTAGCAATATGTCTAGTAGCGTAGGCAGCACTTCTGTCCACTTTACTGGGGTCCTTTCCTGAAAAAGCACCACCTCCATGAGCGCCACGTCCACCATATGTGTCTACAATAATTTTCCTTCCTGTTAACCCTGTATCTCCGTGAGGACCACCAATTACAAATATTCCAGTAGGGTTAATGTGGTATTTTACATTGTCGTTAAACAAAACATCATACTCTGGATATTTAGCACGAACTCTTGGGATTAAAATTTCAACGATGTCCTTCTTAATTTTAGCAAGCATGTTTGCTTCTGTATCAAAATCATCATGTTGCGTTGAAATTACGATCGCTTCAATTCTGATCGCCTCGTGCTTTTCATTATATTCTAAAGTTACTTGTGATTTTGCATCTGGTCTTAAGTAAGGGATGTCTTTTACTTCTCTTCTTAATTCAGCTAATTCAATCAACAATTTATGTGATATATCTAAAGCTAAAGGCATTAAATCTTTTGTCTCATCAGTAGCAAAACCAAACATCATTCCTTGGTCACCTGCTCCTTGCTCTTTCTTGTCAACTTTATCAACTCCTTGGTTGATATCAGCTGATTGCTCATGTATTGCTGATAATACTCCGCAAGAGTTACCGTCAAACATGTATTCAGATTTAGTATACCCTATTTTATTAATTACGTCTCTTGCAATATTTTGAACGTCTAAATAAGCTGTGGATTTTACTTCTCCAGCTAAAATAACTTGTCCTGTAGTTACTAGTGTTTCACAAGCTACCTTTGATTCAGGATCAAAAGCTAAAAAATTGTCAATTAATGCATCTGATATTTGATCAGCTACTTTGTCTGGATGTCCTTCTGATACAGACTCTGAAGTAAAAAAGTAATTTGCCATAGTATATTTTTTGTAAAATTTAGAGTTGCAAAAAAAAGGATTATCTAGGGATAAAAAAAACTATATCCAATAAATGATTACTTGGTTAAATTATGGAACACTTGCTCAAGGGTTGCATTTTGCTTGTTTAACTTGATAATGACGTTGTCTTGGTCTAAAGCAAATTTTGAAATTGCCTTTCGTACTTCATCCTTGGAGCTTTCAATAACAAATAAAGTATTGCTGGATTTGCTGACTTTTAAAACTCCAGGTATCTGCTGAAGTAATTTTTCATTTACTGGATTTTCAAATTCAACCTCCACCACAAAAGTTTGTTCTTTGCTTTTTAATTCTTCAATGCTTTGGTTGGCCACAATTTTACCCTTGTCAATAATGATTACGCGTTTGCAAATGGCTTCTACCTCTTGCATTATATGGGTAGAAAGCATCACCGTTTTTTTCTTTCCAATTTTTTGAATCAATTCTCTGATTTCGATGATTTGATTTGGATCAAGCCCAGTGGTTGGCTCATCTAAAATTAACACTTCTGGGTCATGAATTATAGCATGGGCAAGACCAACACGTTGACGATAACCTTTGGATAGGGCCTTTATTTTTTTGTGTTGTTCGTTCTGTAATCCTGTAAGTTCAATAACTTCCTTGATTTTTTCCTTTTTGTTTTTAATTTGATGTATACCGCACATGAAATTTAAAAACTCCTTCACGTACATGTCTAAATACAATGGATTATGCTCAGGTAAATACCCAATTAGTTTTTTGATTTCTTGCTCTTGTTCACTTACTTTTTTGCCGCAAACAAAAACTTCACCTTCGTCTGCTGAAAGATATGCGCAGATAACCTTCATCATAGTGGACTTTCCTGCGCCGTTTGGGCCTAAAAAACCGACGACTTCGCCTCTTTCAATTTCAAAGCTCACTTCGTTTAATGCTGTCTGTTTACCATAAAATTTACTGACGCCTTCAACTTTAATTGACATGATATTTTTTTTCTTAAAAGTATCAATTTTAAGCTTCAATCAAGTTAAAAATGTAAATTTGTAATTGTTAAAATAGTTTATGGAAGGTCTAGTATTAAAATCGATGGGAAGTAGTTACCGTGTTAAGGTTGGCACGGGAGAAGTACTTGATTGTGGAATTCGAGGGAAATTCAGAATTAAGGGATTAAAACTTACTAATCCGGTAGCGGTTGGTGATGTAGTGGTGTTGGATATGATACCTGGAGGAGCGTCTGTAATTACTGAAATTAAAAAGCGAAAAAATTACATCATAAGAAAGTCTGTAAACCTTTCCAAGCAGTATCACATATTAGCGAGTAACCTTGATTTAGCAGTTCTGGTTGTTACTATTGACAAGCCAGCCACAAGTTTTGAGTTTATAGACAGGTTTTTGGTCACAGCGGAGGCTTACCAAATTCCAGTATTGTTGCTGGTTAATAAAATTGATTTGTACGGTGAAAAGGAGATAGAACGTTTAACCGAACTCATTACTATTTACGAAGAAATGGGTTATGAAGTCAAGTTGGTTTCTGTCCTTAAAAAGCAAAATTTGAAAGTGATTAAGGACTTATGTAAAAATAAAATAACAGCTGTGTTTGGACATTCGGGGGTTGGAAAATCTAGTTTGTTAAATGAAATGACTGTAGGGTATGAGCAGTACACTGCTGAGATATCTGAAATGCACCAACAAGGTGTACATACCACTACATTTGCTGAAATGCTGCCTTTGGAAGATGGAGGATATGTGGTGGATACCCCAGGGATAAAAGGTCTTGGTGTCGTAGATGTTGAAAAGCAGGAGTTGGGTAATTACTTTAAGGAGTTTACTGCCTTAAAAAACGAATGTCATTTTAACAATTGCGTACACATTAATGAGCCTAAATGTGCTATAAAAGCAGCAGTTGAATTGGAAGAAATTTCCCCGTGGAGATACAGGAGTTACTTGAGTATGTACGACGATGGTGATGAAAATTTGTACCGATGAGAATTGTAGTTCAAAGGGTGTCAAATTCATCGGTTGAAGTAAACAATGAAATCGTAGGCTCAATTAACGCAGGTTTACTGCTTTTAGTTGGTGTAACTCATGAAGATAATGTGGAAGACATAAATTGGTTGTCTAAAAAAATAGCCAGTCTGCGTTTGTTTCGAGATGAGAACGATAAAATGAATTTATCGGTAAAGGATGTGGGGGGAAAGGTGTTGGTGGTCAGTCAGTTCACTTTATTTTCTTCAACAAAAAAAGGAACAAGACCTTCTTTTATGAATGCTGCTTTGCCTAATAAAGCGGAAGAACTGTATGAGTTGTTTCTCAAATCAATGTCCAAAGAGTTAGGTCAGTCAGTAGAGGCTGGAGTTTTTGGAGCGGACATGAAATTATCCATTGTAAATGATGGGCCAGTGACCATACTACTGGATTCAAAAAACAAAGAATAATGGAAATTAAGGAATTGCAAAATCAAGTTGACTGTTGGATAAAAAAACATGGGGTGCGTTACTTTGACGAAATGACAAACCTTGCCGTTTTAATGGAGGAAGTGGGAGAGTTATCTAGGGTTTTATCAAGAGAATATGGAGAACAGTCCTACAAAAAAGGAGCTGAGGTAGGTAGTTTAGCTGATGAAATGGCGGATATTTTATTTGTGCTTACTTGTTTGGCTAATCAAACAGGTGTGGATTTGGAAGATGCCATGAAAATGAATTTTGCTAAGAAAACCCTGAGAGATGGTTCTCGACATCATGAAAACGATAAATTGAGCTGATGTATATCAATAGTAATAGAGATCTAAATTATTTACGATTTAGATGAAAATAAATAAGAAATGACAAATTGTTGTCTAAAGAAATGGGGTAAGATCAGTAATTATTGCTTAGCATTAATTAATTTTACCGAATGAAATTTTGTTGTTACTTTTTGATGCTTTTGTCTGTCGTTTCCTGCAGTTCATCAAAAGAACTTGATGCAAGGTGGGCAAGAGACAAAAATATAGCAGCAAAGCTGGAGGGAAAAGTAGTGGTGTACACGATTTTTGTTGATTCTAAAAAAACCATTCCTTGGAGTGGATTTGATATTAAGTCAACAAAAGATTCTCTTGACAAGGTTTTTAATTGGGTAGGGAGAGAAAGTAAAAGGTACAAAAAAGAGGTTCGTATTGAATCTATCTACGCTACTCTAAGTTCAAAACAAACCATCAATAAGAAAATTCCATACAGCAGTTTGAGTGCTGCGTTTTCTGATGGGGAATATTCAAAAAGCAGCAAAATCGGGAAGTGGGCTGATGGAATTGTAAAAAAGCTTGAAAAAGGAATAAAAATTTCTGGAGAGCCTTTGCCCAAAAAACCAAAGTTAGATGCTTTTCAAAAATTAGTTGAAAAGCTTAAAAGGAATCACCAAGCTGATAATGTGGTTATCTTTTTTATGCTGAATAATTACTACAAGTATGATTTAAGTGTCGTAGTAAATAATATGCATAGCACAGAAGTGGAATTTGGTGTGAACAGCTCGAAAAGTACTAACCTCCTTGGAGCTCAGTTCTTAAGTCTTTTCGGAGCACAAAACTTAAACACAGGATCAAGTTCGTCTAAGGAAAAGGAAGTTGTACAAATGTTGAAGGAGGATTTTTCGCACGATGTCATGTATGATTATGAAAGTGATTTGGTAAATGTCAATGTAGGAGAACATACTGCCTACCTAATTGGCTGGAAGGATAAAGTTAATTCAAAATATGCTGAGTTATTTAAGTTGAAACCGGGTAAAAAGAAGAAAAGTGAAAAGCATAATTAAGTTATTTACATTGTTGTTAGTTATACTGACGAGCGGTTGTAGCTCAATAGTTGACGGCGAAAACAATTGGTTTCGTGACAGGAATGTCTGTAAAAAATTAACTGGAGAAGTATTAGTGTATCCCGTTTTTGTGGAACAAAAAAAAGGACAGAAGTGGGCGGAAGAAGACAGGGTGCAGTATTTGGATTCCTTGCAGGTCGCCTTGATGTGGATTCAAAAACAAGCTGCGGATGACAACATTAAGTTGAACTTTGTAACTCACGCACATCCTAAAGTCATGAAAAAAGGGTTACCAGGGAAAAGTGTAAACGAGGCTGTAAAAATGTTGGGAGGGTCAAAGTCGTTTGTCAAGTTTAACAAACATTACAATGCGATATCTAAAAAAGTAGCTTCGTCAATTGAGAAAAAACAAGAATTAGAGCCCTTCGTGACAAAAATAAAGTCAAAAGAAAGGCTAGTTGCAAAATTGAGAAACATTTATCAAGTTGAGAGTGTCGTGTTAATATTTGTGCATAAACCTGAGGGTTTAAGCCACTTGTATAAGAATTTAAATTCTTTGAGTAACACTGATGTTGAATACATTGTAACTACATTTCAGGCACCAACAGTGTTAGCGTATCAAGTTTTGCAACTGTTTGGAGCAGCCCCAATGA
>JBLIBC010000066.1:0-10908 GCA_047632015.1 Glaciecola sp. | reverse complement strand
GGACTTATCTCATGTTGTGCACGAATGTTCCTTACACCAGTTACTAGCTGTTTAAACTTAGCACCAAACTCTAGTTCGGAAGCTTGTACTTTAATGGGTTTTGGCCAAACGCTAACCATTATACTTTCCCCCTCTTTCCTTTCTTTCAGAGTTTGCCATATTTCCTCTGTGATAAAAGGCATAAACGGATGTAACACCACCATTAATTGCTCAAAATACTCTACAGTCACCAAGTACAATTCTTTTGAAATCGGCTTTTCAAATCCTGGTTTTATCATTTCTAAATACCACGAACAAAAGTCATCCCATATCAACTTATACAACTCCATCGCTGCGTCAGACACCCTGTATTTATCGTACGCATCATCAATATTAGCTAACGATTCATTGAACCGGTTTCCAAACCAATCAATAGCAGGTTGAAAACGACCATCCATAGGTTCATCTTCAATTTCCCAACCTTTTATTAAACGCAGTACATTCCAAATTTTATTGGTAAAATTCCTTCCTTGCTCACTTAACTTTTCGTCATATAATAAATCATTTCCTGCTGGTGAACATAACAGCACTCCTAAACGAACTCCGTCAGCACTATATTTATCAAACGTTTCAAATAAATCAGGAGAATTCCCTAAACTTTTAGACATTTTACGTCCTTGCTTATCTCTAACTAAACCCGTAAAATATACATCCTTAAAAGGATACTGTTTTTTATATTCCAATCCACTCATGATCATCCTGGCCACCCAAAAGAAAATTATATCCTGCCCTGTTACAAGCACATTTGTTGGATAGTAATAATTAAACTCTTCATTCTCTGGCTCCATTATTCCATTGAAAACACTCATCGGCCACAACCACGAAGAAAACCACGTATCCATTACATCTGCATCCTGTCTTAGTTCTTCAACAGTAAGGTTTGAGTTTCCAGATTTATCTTTAGCTAAACTCAATGCCTCATCGGCAGTTTGAGCAACCACAAAATCGTTCACTCCAGCCCCATAAAAATAAGCGGGGATTTGTTGCCCCCACCACAATTGTCGACTAATGCACCAATCATTGATGTTTCCCATCCAATGACGGTAGGTGTTTTCAGAGTTTTTAGGAAAAAAATCTATGTCTCCCTCTAGCACCTCTTTAAGCGCAGGCTCCGCCATATCTTTCATTTTACAAAACCATTGCATCGAAAGTTTTGGCTCAATAATTTCCTTTGACCTTTCAGATCTTGAAACCTTATTTTTTATGTTTTCTATCTCAACTAAAGCTCCTGATTCCTCAATAGCTTTAACAATCAATTTTCTTGCTTTAAACCTGTCTTCACCAACAAACAATTGTGCTTGCTCACTTAAGCTTCCATCATCATTTAGTATATCAATGATCTCCAAATTGTGCTTTTGCCCCAATTGATAATCATTGATATCGTGAGCGGGCGTTACCTTTAATGCTCCCGTACCAAACTCCATGTCAACGTATTCATCAAAAATGATAGGAATACTTCTTTTTATAAGTGGAACAACAGCATTTTTCCCTTTTAAATGAGTGTATCTGCTGTCATTTGGATTAACACAAATAGCAGTATCTCCCAAAATGGTTTCAGGTCTTGTAGTGGCAATGGTAATTTTTTCGTCACTCCCCTCAATGTCATACGACACATGAAACAACCTGGAGTTTTCATCGGTATAATACACCTCCTCATCAGACAATGCAGTTTTCCTTTTAGGATCCCAGTTCACCATCCGGATTCCTCTGTAAATTTGTCCTTTGCTATATAAATCAACAAACACTTTAATCACAGAATCGTACATATCCTTGTCCATTGTGAACTTAGTCCTATCCCAATCACATGAAGCTCCTAACCGTTGAAGTTGTTTTAATATTATCCCCCCGTATTTATCAGTCCAATCCCACGCGTGCTTTAAAAACTCTTCACGCGTTAAATCTTCCTTTTTGATACCTTGTTCTGCCAAGAGCTCTAACACTTTGTTTTCCGTCGCAATGGATGCATGATCAGTACCTGGTACCCAACACGCATTTTTACCTTGCAACCTAGCTCGTCTAATTAATGCATCCTGTAAAGTATTATTTAAGGTATGACCTAAATGCAATTGTCCTGTTACATTTGGCGGGGGAATAACGATTGAGTATGCTTCCCGTTCATCAGGAACACTTTTAAAAAACTCATTATCCATCCAGTATTTATACCACTTACCCTCAACCTCCGATGGCTGATACTTACTTGCTATTGACATTTAAATAATTTTTTGCAAAGTTAATAAACTCAAGTTTATAATTTCAAGGTTATTCTAACAAGAACTTCATTATATCTACTTTATCGGCATAATCCCATAATTTTGGAGACTGCGCTTTTCCAAACTCAACCTCTGAATTTTTGCCAACCACACATTGAATTTGCAATTCATGTTCCTGAATAAAAAGCTCTACCTCTTCCATTGAATCATAAAACTCATAGTTTGTAATAGAAATTGGAGAGAATAACTCCTTTGATTCCCTCATTAAAAAGAAGCCACCATCCAAAAATGCCTCTCCATTGATTAACAATATCGACTTATGATACTCAAGATTATTGTAATATTTAATATTGTCCATTTTGCTTTCATAGGAACGTAAATGATCAATTAGATACGGTACATCAAAACCTTTTGGCAAAAACAATTTGGACACATTCCGACACCCTAAACCATAGTATTTAAACATGTCCTCAGCAAGTTTACTGATATCAGCCTCCGAAAACCCCTCATGAATAACAGCAAGTGAAGTCCTGCTTTTCCTAATGACACTGGGATACTTTGCAAAATAATATTCAAAATACCTGGCCGTATTATCGCTTCCTGTGGCAATTATTTTGTCCACATTTTTAATCCCTTCTTTTTCAATGTGATATTTTTTTGTGATCGAATCATCATGTGCCTCTAGGATATTTAATATCACTGGAAGTAGCTCAGAATCGTCTGAACTCATTTTAAGTACAGCATACTCTCCCGCTAGCAACACACAAAGTAAATCGTGAAATCCTACTAAAGGTAAATTACCAGCCATCACAATTCCAATCCTCGCAACAGTTGTTTTTTCCTTAATGGCAGCTAAATTCAAACTGAGCCATTCTAATAAATCACTTTCACTCAACATGTCAACCAGACCCTGTAACGAATTCCGAACACTGTACTCGGAAAACCAAGCATTCCTGTGGAAAGCAATAGGTATCATGTCAAACAATCGTTTTTCACTATCTAAATTCAAACCTTTGTAATCACTAGCGTTCAACACCTTACGAATTGATTCCCCAGTATTAACAAAACATTTTATTCGCTTATTGATATCCATCACTTAACAGCTTTTGTGCGGCCCCAAAGGTACGCATAGCAGCTCCAAGTACTGCTTTCTTGATGTGGATATTTTTAATTTTGAATTAAAAACTTCATCATTCGTCCAGTAAAAAACCAACTTAAACTTGTCAAACTTCATTTATATGTACTTTTTTCATACTTTAGCAGCTATTATTAACGGTTTTTAAAATATTTACAATATGAAAAAGGTACTTTTATCATTCGCAGTAGTAGCACTTATGGCATCTTGTGGTGGTACTCCTGAAGCAGCTCATGCTGAAGAAGCAACAACAGAAGAAGTAACAACAGAAGAAGCTCCAGCAACTGAAGAAGTTGAAGCTGTTGAAGCAACGACTGAAGAAGCAGTAGATTCTAATGCAACTGAAGAAGTTGTTGAAGAAGCAGCTGCTGAAGAAGCTCATGAAGGACACGAGCACTAAAATTCGCTCAAAAAAACAAAAAAAGCTGTTTCATTTGAAACGGCTTTTTTTATGCTTTATAGTTAGCTAAAAAAACGTAATGCAAAATTCACCCTTGTCTTTTATTGTTGCTAATTACCAAAAATGAAACTTCTTACAATTTACTTACTTGTCTGCATGAATTGCTTTGGTCAATTTAATGACTGCTCTAACATGGACACCATTAACATCAAGCAATTATCCAACATCACTTTTGATGAACCTGACCTGTATTTTAAAATTACTGCAGACAGTATAATTGATACTTACACCGTTAATCTTCCTTGTGAAAGTTGGTCTTTCCATCACGACAGCATAAATTGCAAGAGTAACAACCCACAAGTATTCAACATTAAAGGACAATTTTTACTTACCGAAGCACAAATGTTCTCCGGTATTTGTTTTTGCAACAGTTGTAGCAAAGCTTCAAGAATAATTCATAACAGCCCACTTCGCCATCATTATGTTTCAGGAAAAAACTGCAAAGGAAGAGGTACTATCACCATAACCAATACAGTAAACAAAACCAAACCTGACTGGCTTCAAAAACCAATTACAAAAGGCACTAAATTCAGCTTAAACAAGCTGAATTTTTACCCCAACAAAAGCAAGTTCATGAAGTCCTCTTATGTGGAACTTGAACATTTGCTGCATTTAATGAATACAAGACAAGAACTTTCTATTAAAATTCAAGGTCACGTTAATGGGCCAAAAGAAAAAAACATTCCTGCATTTCAAAAACTGTCAGAAAACAGAGCCAAGGCAGTATACGATTACCTTGTTAAAAATGGCATCAAACAAAAAAGAATGGCACACCAAGGTTTTGGTAATACAAAAATGCAGTTTCCTAAACCTAAGGATGAAAATGAAATGAAAAAAAACAGAAGAGTTGAAATTTTAATCAAATAAAATTTTGAACAAGGACGGATAAGCCTACAAACTATTTTCTCTTTTCTTTAAATTAACTACCTTTGCCATTCGCTTTTTTACGGCATGAAAAAAATTGGATTAGACATCATTGGATTATCATACAGCCAAACGCAATCTGGGGCGTACGCTCTGGTTCTTGGTGAAAAAAACGGTGACCGTCGACTACCAATAATCATAGGAGGTTTCGAAGCTCAAGCAATTGCTATTGAGCTGGAAAACATGACTCCTAGCCGACCTCTTACTCACGATTTATTCAAAACATTTGCTATTACCTTTGATATTGAAATTAAAGAGGTGATTATATACAACCTGGTGGAAGGAATTTTCTTTGCCAAACTAGTTTGTGAGCAAAATGGAAAATCTTACGAAATTGATGCAAGAACATCTGACTCCATCGCTTTAGCGGTGCGATTCAATTGCCCTATTTCAACTTATGAGTTCATTTTATCATCAGCTGGGATAATTTTAGAGGAAGGAATGGATGAGCTAAATACCGAACCTGAGGAACTTGAAGCTGATGATATACCTTTTGAAGAAACAAGTCCTAAAAAAAGCTCTAACATTAGTGACTTAAGTAACAAAGAACTTGAAATTGCTCTGCAATCCGCTCTAGACAATGAGGATTACGAGCAAGCGTCAAAACTTAGAGACGAGCTTAATAAGCGAAACCAAAATTAGTCACTACCATGATTGACTACCAAGAATGGCAACTAAGCAACGGACTTAAGGTTGTCTTAAATAAAGACACCAACACACCACTTGTCGTAGTCAATTTACTATACAATGTTGGAGCAAAAAACGAAAAACCTGAACTTACCGGAATAGCGCATTTATTCGAACACTTGATGTTCTCAGGAAGTAAAAACGCACCCAACTACGACGAATTGGTTCAAAACGCTGGTGGTGAGAACAACGCTTTCACCAGTAACGACATCACTAATTACTACATCACCTTACCTAAGGAAAACCTTGAACTAGCTTTATGGCTAGAGTCAGACAGAATGAACGATTTAAACCTGGATCAAAACAGCCTTGACGTTCAAAAAAAAGTGGTAATCGAAGAATTTAAACAAAGGTATTTTAATCAACCTTACGGTGACGTTTGGCTACAATTAAGACCATTATGTTATAAAAAACACCCATATCAATGGCCTACCATTGGTAAGTCTATTGAGCAAATTGAATCTACCTCATTGGAGGATGCGAATGCTTTTTACCAACAATTCTATAGTCCAAACAACTGCGTTCTTAGTATTTCAGGAAATACATCTATTGAAGAATGTAAAAAACTGGTGGCCAAATATTTTGAGTCCAAGCCTAAAGCAGCGATAAAAAAGAGATCCTACGAATTCGAACTTCCTCAAACTAAAAAAAGGGTTTCGTCGATGGAAGCAAATGTTCCTTTCGACGCTTTGTACATGGCCTTCCCTGTAGAGGAAAAAAACAGCAGGTTATTTCAGATTGCAGACTTGTTAACTGATGTATTATCAGGAGGAAGCAGCAGCAGGTTTTACTATAGTTTAGTCAAAGAACAGCAATTATTTGGTGATGTATCAGCATACTTAACTGGAGAAAATGAACCAGGCCTTCTTTTGATTACCGGAACACTAAGCCCTGGAGTTTTAATGAAACAAGCCGAAGATGCTATCTGGAATGAAATCAATCTGCTGGTAAGCAAAGGTCTTTTTAAGAATGAGTTATTGAAAGTGATCAATAAAAAAATCACTGCTGAAGTCTATTCTGAAATGCAAATATTAAGCAAAGCCATGAAGCTTGCTTTCTTTCATGGTAGTGGAAAATTATCAGATGTGAACAACACAATATCTATATTACAATCTGTCACGGAACAAGAAATCCTTGAATATGCTAAATCACATTTGACGGAGAATAAATGCAATTTTCTTTCCTACAAAAAAGCTTCACAAAAGTAAGCTTAGCGAGTAACGCCTATACCTGTCCTAAAATCCCAATCATACTCACCTATTGAACTAGGAGGTTTGCTGTCCATTCGGACACTGGAAACAAGCAGTAAACTAATATAATTATCAACCCAAAAACTACCCTTAACCACTACAACAAAGTAAAATCTATCCTTCAGCATTGATAATGGTTTACGAAGTAGCCACGCCGGAAAATAGTAAAATAAAGTAAGTAATTTAAAATCTTTCATCTTCAAAGCTACAACATAGTTTTTTCAAACTTTTTAAGTACGTACGAAACCTTTTAACAAATATAACTTCACTTGTTAGTCAGCAATTAGTACTTTTACTGCATGAAATACCTTGCTTTTATCACAGCAGTAACTTTGACAATAATAACCTCCTCCATGACATCAAACGATTCAACTTCAAAAAGTATTTATGATTTACAATTTATTTCTCTTGAAGGAGACACAATACATCTGAGCACTTTTAAAGGAAAAAAAATACTGTTTGTAAATGTAGCCTCTAAATGCGGTTTTACTTCTCAATATAAAGAACTTCAAAAACTTCATGAATCGCACAAGGACGACCTCGTTATCATTGGATTTCCCTGTAACCAATTTGGAAGCCAGGAATCAGGCAGTGAGTCAGAAATCAAAACCTTTTGTCAAAAAAACTATGGAGTAGATTTTTTGATGTCCGCTAAAATTGAAGTAAAAGGTGAAAACCAACACCCTATATACTCTTGGTTAACAAGTAAAGACTTGAATGGCTCAAAAAGCTCTACCGTGAAGTGGAACTTTCAAAAATACCTAGTGGACAAGCAAGGAGGGTTCATTGACTATTGGTATTCTGTCACATCCCCTACCAGCTCAAAAATCACAAAACACTTAAAATAAGTTGATTTTTTTTTGTAATTTTTTCTTGTGTTTTACAATAACATATTCTAATATTGCAATATGGGAATAACAAAAACAAAAGGATTTAGTAAATCCACCAACGACATGGCGGAGGTATTTAAAGCTATAGGTCATCCTGCTAGGTTATCAATAATGATGCACTTAGCTGAACAAAACAGCTGTATATGTAACGATATTGTGGACAAACTACCTCTTGCCCAACCTACTATTTCACGACATTTATCAGAATTAAAAAGAGTAGGTCTTATCAAAGGAAATATTGAAGGGAAAAATATTTGTTATTGCATAAATGAAAAAACATGGCTTAAAGCAGTGGAACAAGTAAACAACATTTCAACTGCTATTGACAACTCATCATGTTGCTAAATTAACTTCTAAAACACATTATCATGAAATTATCAGAATTTAAGAAATCACTATCAAAAACAGCACAATTGCTAATCAAGTTACCAGACGGAACCCTAGTTCCTTCACACTTTCACGTGACTGAAATTGGCTTAATTAACAAAACCTTTATCGATTGTGGAGGAGTTCTTCGACAGGAACAAAAAGTAAATTTCCAATTATGGGAAGCAAATGATTATGACCATCGGTTACACCCTGAAAAGTTGACAAACATCATCACATTATCTCAAGATAAATTGAATTTACCTGATGTTGAGATCGAAGTAGAATATCAAGGGAATACAATTCAAAAATTTGGAATCAAAACAAATGACGGTGGGTTCACGCTTACTAACTTAAAAACAGATTGCTTAGCTAAAGATAATTGTGGAGTACCAGCAGACAAAGAAAGCACTAAACAAAAAAAACAACTAGTTAATTTTGGAAGCTCGGAAAAACAAGAGGAATCTTGTTGCACTCCAGGCGGTGGATGTTGTTAAAACAACTAATTTTGCTTTATGCTGCACATCCAAGACTTAATTGAAAATATTAAAAGCACCACTGTACCTGAGGATCGAAAACGGGTCCTGGCACCTCTTATTGATTACATTATTGGCACTCAAATAAACAAGGAGCTAACTCAATTAAACTTCATTTGCACACATAATTCCAGACGCAGTCAATTTTCCCAAGTTTGGGCGCAAATCGCTGCCAATCACTTTGGGGTTAAAGCCAAATGTTATTCAGCAGGCGTGGAAGTAACAGCTTGTAATGAAAGGACAGTTGAATCCTTGAAACGTTTTGGATTAATTGTTAATTCATCAGGAGTTGAAAACCCTAAGTACTTGATTACGTACAGTAAAGACTCTCCTCCTGTTCTTTGTTTTTCAAAACTATTTAGTGACAAGTCCAGTCCGACAAAAGATTTCGCAGTCATCATGACTTGTGCCGATGCTAACGAAAACTGCCCAGTTATACCAAGTGCCAAAGCAAGATTACCTATTCGCTACGAAGACCCAAAAAAGTACGATGACACACGCCTCGAAGAAATCATGTACGACGAACGCTCCATGCAAATTGCTAGTGAAATGTTCTGGGTTTTTAAGAACGTATAAAAATCTAACGTTGATGGATTTCAAGTGATTACCTTATAAACAGGCAAAACATCCTTGCTAGTTTGTAATCCAATTGATATCCTCAAAAATCAGCTATTATATTTTTTTTAAGCAAATTGAATCATGAAAAAATTCGCATTAATGATAATCCTTGTGGTAACCTGCCTATATAGCAACGCACAAAAGTATACTCAGTCAGTTGATGCTGATTACAAAGCAGCTAAAAAAATCTATTTTGTAGACTCCGATTACAAGGCCGGCTGGTAAAAGAAAGACAAGCAACACTTAATCCACTAACACCATGTCTACATTACTTTTCCTCTTTGTACTTAGCTCGTAATTCATCCAGTAATTTGTGAAGCTCCTTTTGTTTGGCTTTGTGCTTTGATTGGCCGTAAATATTATTCATTTCATGAGGATCACTTTTTAAATCAAACATTTCCCATTCATTTGAATCACTGTAATAATGGATCAACTTATCTGTAGCTGTTCTCACCCCGTAGTGCTTTTTCACCAAATGCCACCCGTAAGGAAACTCATAGTAGTGGTAGTACTGACCTTTTCTTTTAAATATTTTCCCTTCCACAACTGGCTTTAGTGATTCCCCTTGCATGTCATCAGGTACTTTCACTCCAGCATAATCTAAAATGGTTGGTGCAAAATCCAAGTTCATCACCAAGTCGTTGTTCACCATAGAGGAATCACTATTAGGCAATTTCATGATGAAAGGTGTTATTAAAGACTCTTCATACATGAATCTTTTATCATACCACCCATGCTCTCCTAAAAAGAACCCTTGGTCAGAGGTATAAATCACTAAAGTATTCTCCCACTCCCCTGTTTTTTTAAGGTACTCAATCATGCGTCCCAAATTTTCATCTACCGAAACAATGCACCTCAAATAATCCTTGATATACCTTTGATACTTCCATTCAGCCAATTCTTTTTCAGAATAGCTTGACTTATAAAACTCTTCTGACATTGGCTTATAATATTTATCCCATTCTTCCTTTTGCTCAGCACTCATCCGGTTATAGGAATATTTCCAACTTTTAATTGCATCCCATTTAGTATTCCCACCAGTTCCAGTTTCGGTGGAATCCGCAAAAGTATTTGGATCTAACTTCATGTCAAACGACATAAACATGTCTTTAACCTCCAAATCTTGTTCTTTCGCAGCCCTTGATCTGTTTTCATAAGCATCAAAAAAATTATCAGGTATTGGTAAGGTATCTCCTTTGTACAAATCCAAGTGTTTTACGTTGGGCATCCAGTTCCTATGTGGAGCTTTCTGATGATACATAAGACAAAAAGGTTTACTCTGGTCTCTTTCAGCAAGCTTCTCAATCGATATGTCTGTAACTACGTCAGTCACGTATCCTGGGATCTCTGACGTATCACCGTTCTCTATCATTTTTGGTTTGTAATACTGACCTTGCCCAATTAAGATGTTCCAGTAATCGAATCCTTCAGGTGTGGAATGCAAATGCCATTTCCCTACCATCATAGTATGATAACCTGCTTTTTGCAACATTTTAGGAAAAGTTTGCTGACTCCCATCAAAATGTGACCTGTTGTCCTTAAACCCATTAATGTGACTGTACTTCCCTGTCAATGCCACTGCACGACTTGGTCCGCAAATGGAGTTTGTTACGGCACAGTTATTAAAAAGCACTCCATTGTTTGCCAAGTAATCAATGTTTGGAGTTTTAACTAGCTTACTTCCATATGCGCTGATAGCATGTCTTGAATGATCATCAGTCATCACAAACAAGATGTTTGGACGTTTTTTACTGCCAAAAACTTTACTTGGGTTATTTACTTTTGTTTTACCT
>JBLIBC010000065.1:0-10943 GCA_047632015.1 Glaciecola sp. | reverse complement strand
TTTTCGTGATTCTTGTTTACTAATGTCCACCTCGTTTTTTGCAGCATTTTTTATGGAACGCTCATCAGGTTGTGCTCCATTGTGCCAACCGCTAGTTCCAGCGCTGTCAATTTGCAATTGTAAATGGTATTTAGCAGCCTTTGATTTCATGATGCCTTCCGCCACTGGTGACCTGCAGATATTTCCTAAACAAACCATTAATATTTTCATTCGGATAGTTTTTGTTTTTCATAAAAGTCAGCGTAAATCCCTTTGTTATTGACTAAAAAGGCATGGTTTCCACGCTCAGTAATAGTGCCGTTGTCCAACACAATGATTTCATCACAGTGTTTAATAGTGGAAATCCTGTGACTTATAATGATGTTCGTTTTACCTTTTTGCACCTCTTTTATGTTTTGTAAAATTTGTTCTTCCGTACTCATATCCACTGCGGACAAACAATCGTCAAGAATTAATATTTCCGGCTGTTTTAAGAAAGCTCTAGCAATCGAAATTCTTTGCTTTTGACCACCAGACAAGGTAATGCCTCTTTCTCCAACCATGGTGTCGTATTGTTCTGGGAATTGGGAAATATTGTCGTGAATCACAGCGTTTTTTGCAGCCTCAATTATTTGAGTGGACCTGTCGCTGGATACTTTACCAAAAGTGCCAAAAGCAATGTTGTTTCCTATTGTGTCTGAAAACAAAAAAGTTTCTTGAGGAACAGTTCCTGTTTGGCGCCTAAGCTCGTCTAAATTAAGCGACTTTGCATCTTTATCATTAAAAAGTACTTCCCCTGAATTAGGATCATACATTCTACTCAGCAACTGCACCACAGTTGATTTCCCAGAACCAGTTTTCCCTACAATTGCCAAAGACTTCCCTTTTTTTACTTGAAAGTTGACGTTACGTAATGCCAATGTACCGCTTTCAGGATAGGTAAAAGAAACATCCTTAAATTCAATGTCACCGTTTAGTTTAATAGGTTCGTTGGATTCGTTAACAATTACAGGTTCTGTATTTAAAAATTCATTGATTCTTTTCATGCTTGCTTTAGCACGTTGAATTAAAGATGTGACCCAGCCTAAAGATGCCACAGGCCAAGTTAACAAGTTGATGTAAATGACAAATTCCGCGATGTTTCCAAAGGAAATTTCGTTATTCATTACCGCGATACCACCCACATAAATGGTTAACAAAGTACTAAGTACAGGTAAAAACAGAATCACTGGGTGAAACAAGGATTCCGTTTTTACCAAGCTCATCGAGTCGTCCATGTATTGCTTTGCTTCCGAATCAAACTCACCAATTAAATCATTGGTTTTATTATATGACTTTATAACCCTAACTCCTGAAAAAGCCTCCTGTGTATGAGAAAACACGTTGGAAAGTTGTCCTTGTACTTTTTCACTTTTCGCACCTATTTTAATGGATACAAAGTAAATAACGACAGACATGATTGGCAGAGGAGCTAATACATAAATACTGAGCTTGACATTGATGGAAAACATAGTCCAAATTATTAATACGAATAGCACAATCAAGTTGACGATATACATGATTGATGGTCCCAAATACATCCTTACTTTACTTACGTCATCACCAATTCGGTTCATGATGTCACCAGTGCTGTTGTTTTTATAAAACGAAACATCAAGCGCTTGGTAATGTTGGTATATTTCATTTTTTAAATCATATTCAATGAACCGAGACATCATGATGATTGTGTACCGCATGAAAAAAGTAAATACACCTTTAATTATAGCGATCAAAATTAGCACCACAGCAAATAACACAAAGCTTGAAGCGAAATTTTTGTAAATTTCCTCACTTAACGAGGAGTTTTTGAATAATTGATAAGTGCTCAAGTTTTCCACTACGATGTCAATAGCGTCTCTAATTATTTGAGCAGGATAAATTGTAAACCAATTGGATAACCCTATGAAAACAATACCCCAGAGCAACCTGAACTTGTACTTAAACAAATATTTATTCAGTGATTTTAATTCTCCCATGGGTACTAGTTACTCTTAAAGCTTATTTGGTGTAACAAATTTAAAAGCTTTAAACGGAATTCAATTATAAATCACAATTCAGTTCTAAAACTTATTAAGTCTTCCTTACTATATACATTATTTATATGAGTAATTTTGATGACTACTTGCTGTTTAGCAATTTGAACGATTTACAAAAAAGCAATGAAACCATCCATACCAAAAGGAACAAGAGATTTTTTACCTAAGCAAATGCAAGGGAGAAAGTACATTTTTAATACTGCCGAAAAGGTTTTTAAAAAGTTTGGTTTTTTACCTATTGAAACTCCTGCCGTAGAAAATTTAGCTACCCTTACAGGGAAATATGGTGAAGAAGGCGACAAGCTAATGTTTAAGTTGTTACATCGTGCTGATAAATTTAAAAAGGCATTGGCAAATTCGAACGAAGAAAGTACTGAAACTAATTTCTCTGAATTGGCATTGCGATATGATTTAACGGTTCCTTTCGCAAGGTTTGTGGTGCAAAATCAAAATGATTTAACCTTCCCGTTTAGGCGTTACCAAATCCAACCAGTTTGGAGAGCTGACCGTCCTCAAAAAGGTCGATACCGTGAGTTTTTTCAATGCGATGTGGATGTGGTAGGAACAAATTCCTTGCTATGCGAAGTGGAATTAATTCAAATTTTTAATGAAGTTTTGACAGCGTTAAAAATACCAGGTTTTACCATTAAGTTAAACAACCGAAAAATATTAGCGGGAATTGCGGAAGTAATTGGCGAGCAAGACAACATTATCAACATCACTGTTGCTATTGATAAATTAGATAAAATAGGAATTGAAGGGGTAAACAAGGAATTACTATCTAAAGGAATAGCTCAAAAAGCAATAGATCAATTACAACCCATCATTAATTTAACTGGTTCCTTTTCTGAAAAGATGGAAGCAATGAAGTCAGTGCTTATCGACTCTGAAATTGGGACAAAAGGGATTGAAGAGTTGGAATATATTAATGAGTATTGTAAAGAATTATCAGCCAATGAAAACTTAGTTTTTGATGTCACATTAGCTCGAGGATTAAACTATTATACCGGAGCGATATTCGAGGTAAGTTGTGAAGGTTTTAAAGGAAGTATATGCGGAGGAGGCAGATACGATAACTTGACAGAGTTGTTTGGGTTAAAAAACATTTCAGGAGTTGGCGTTTCTTTTGGAGCCGACAGAATTTACGACGTGCTATTGGATAACAATTTATTCCCAAAGGAAGAGCTAGATTCTCTTGAAGTGTTAATAGTAAACTTTGGAACAGTAGAGGAGAGGTATTCCATGAAAGTGTTGAAAACATTGCGCGACGGTGGAATTAATTCCGAATTGTATCCGACAAGTGCTAAGTTAAAAAAGCAAATGAGTTATGCTCATGACAAAGGAGCTAAATTCGCTTTAATGATAGGAGAAGACGAAATAGCTTCTGGTGAGTTAACTTGTAAAAACATGGAAACAGGGGAGCAACAAAAGTTAACAGTTGCAGCTATTTTGGATATGCTGAAAGCATAATGATGAATTTCTTGTCAAAAAGTAAAAATACTCAAGGTGTCATCTTGGCTATTGTTGGAGCTTTGATGTTTTCATCCAAAGCCATTCTTGTGAAATTCTGTTACGGATATGGCTTGGACAAGCTGAGCCTATTATTTTTACGAATGAGTTTCGCTTTACCTGTTTATGTGTTAATTGCACTTGTTCAACAACGGAAATCGCAAACAAACAACCTGTCCAAAAAAGACTGGCTAATATTAGTAGTTATTGGAATCATAGGGTACTACTTTGCCTCTTTTCTTGATTTTTGGGGTCTGCAGTACATTGGCGCTGGATTAGAAAGGTTGATATTGTTCTTGTATCCCACCATGACTGTTATTCTAGGAGCAATAATTCTTAAAAAGAAAATCAAGCGAGTTCAAGTTTTGGCAATTGTAATAGCATATTTGGGAATAGGTATTGCTTTTTTTGACCAGATAAACGCAGTGCATAACGACAATTTTTGGTTTGGCTCCTTACTTGTTTTTTTAAGTGCCTTGACTTTTTCCTTTTACTTGATTGGAAGTGAAAAATTGGTGACCAAGTTAGGGGTGTTAAAATTTACCTCGTACTGCATGGTTATTTCATGCGTGGCGGTGATTATCCATTTCAATATTCAAAGCACCACTTCTATTTTTAGTTATCGATGGGAAGCTTATGCGGTTGCTTTATGTGTAGCAGTTTTTAATACCATCATTCCTTCGTTCATTATCAGTTCAGCAATATACCGCATTGGTTCGGCTAAAACATCTATTTTGTCTAGTGTAGGACCTGTGTTTGTGCTAATCGTAGCAGCAATATTTTTAGGGGAATCAATTACTGTCGCAAAAGTAATTGGAGCATTTGTGGTAATTGCAGGGGTGTGGTTAATTTCAAAGGGGAAAAAGTAAAAGGAAGATATTCTGATTGAACTATATCTACTCTAAGAGAATATCTTAGGAAACCTTGTTTTTATTGCGAGTCCAATTTTTTCGTATTCCAATAAAAAACCATCATGGCCATACAATGAATCAATTTCAATGTATTTTGCATTTGGTATGTGTTGAGCTAAAAACTTTTGTTCTTCAGGTGGACATAAAATATCTGAGCTCACACTAATAATTAATCCTCGTTGATTAATTGAACTCAATACTTTTTTTACATCAGAATTCCTCCCTCGAGTAATGTTATGAGTGTCCAACCACTTTGTTAGTTTATAATACGAAATAGGGTTAAACCTTTTTGCTAATTTTTCACCTTGGTATTTTAAGTAAGAACTTGCTTTAAAATTGTCCGTTACTTCCTTGTCATCTTCTTTTTGAAGCTCGTCATAAATTTGATGGTTTCTGTAAAACAACAAGCCGATTTGACGCGCTGTTTTCATTCCTTCCAAACCAGCATTTATCTCGTTGTTTTTCCATGTTGAATCCAACTCAATCGCAGATCTGTGAGCAGTATGAATTGCTACACCCCACGGACTTTCTTGAACAGTAGTTACTAAAGCACAAAAGTCATCAATTTTTTCAGGCTCCATTAATAACCATTCTAATAATTGATACCCACCACAACTTCCTCCAATAGCAAAGTTAATTTTATCAATTCCTAAATGATTTCGTAATTCAATGAAAGCATTGACTGTATCACGAATAGTAATGTCCGGAAAACTATGTAAGTATAATTCACCTGTTTCAGGATTAATGGAATTTGGTCCCGTAGTCCCATAGCACGATCCAAGAATGTTAGCGCAAACTACAAAGTGTTTGTCGGCATTAAAAAGCTTTCCATCACCCACAAGTCCATCCCACCAATCTTCCACGTTGGATGCTGCAGTTAAGGCATGAAAAACCCACACCACATTATCCTTGTTTGGCGACAATTTCCCCAAAGTAGTATATGCCACTGTCGGGTTCTTTAATCGCCCACCTAACTCAAGAGGAAAATCTTTTTGTATGTTATGAAATAACTTGTTCACGTATGCTTAAAAAATTGAATTGCAAAATTAGCAAAACATTTTAACTTGTAACGGACTTAATACTCAAACAGTTTAATTTTTTGCTTTTTCAACTGGCTCTCGTTCCCTTTCTCTTCGTTTAAAAATAAAAACGTAGCTCAGGCTATGTTTTTATTTTCAGCCTTGTCAAAGAAAACGATAAGCTTCGATGAAATTACCAAAAAGTCAAACCGTTTGAGTATAGCTGCTTATCTTTGAGCTTCATGCCTTACTTAATTCTTTTCCTAAGTAGCTTTTTAGCAGCGACCGTAATTCCATTTAGTTCGGAGGCGCATTTATTTTACTTAATTACGAAAAATTACAACCCTTACTATTTATTAATCGTGGCAAGTGTAGGGAATACCTTAGGAGGAATCAGTTCTTATTATTTGGGGTATTTGTGCAAATGGTCTTGGCTTAAGAAATATTTTGGAGTTAAAAAAGACAAGGTGCTTAATTATCAAACTAAAATTGATAAATATGGCGTATGGATAGCCCTGTTATGTTGGCTTCCAGTTGTAGGTGATGTTATTGCAGTTGCGCTTGGAGTGTTTAAATTAAACTGGAAAAAAGTACTGGTTTTAATGTTTGTTGGAAAGGCTATTCGCTACTCGATTTTACTTTTGTTGTAAGTAAATTCTTCAAGCTTTATTTATTAACAATGACCTCAATAAATAGCAAAGCGTCGTATCTTTAATTGTATACTCAAACTGAATAGCTTTTCAGTTTTTTATCTCGTTCTTTTTTCCTTTTACTTCGTTTAAAATTATAAACGTAGCTAAGGCTATGTTTATAATTTTAGCCTTGTGAAAGAAAAAAATAATCTTCGCTAAAATTCCTGAAAAGCTAATCAATTTGAGTATTCTCCAAAATGTAATACATGTATTTAATATTTGACACTGAAACAACCGGTTTACCTAGGGATTGGAACGCTCCGTTAACGGATACTGACAATTGGCCAAGGTGTATACAGTTGGCGTGGCAATTACATGATGAATGGGGAGTGCTTGTTGAACAAAAGGACTACTTAGTTAAGCCTGAAGGGTTCGATATTCCTTTTGATGCTGAAAAAATTCATGGAATATCCACAGAGCTAGCAAGCGAGCAAGGAAAGTCATTGGAGTTTGTACTTGAGGAGTTTCACATAGCTTTAAAAAAATCTAAGTTTTTAGTTGGTCAAAACGTGAAGTTTGACATTAACATCATGGGATGTGAGCTGCACAGGAAGCAACTTGAGACTAATTTTTTAGAACTTGATGTACTTGACACTTGTACTGAGGACACAGCTAAACTTTGTCAAATCCCGGGAGGACGAGGGGGCAAATTTAAATTGCCAACATTAACGGAGTTGCACAAGTACTTGTTTGGGGCCGCGTTTGCTGATGCGCACAATGCATCTGCCGATGTAGAGGCAACTACTAAGTGTTTTTTTGAACTCCTACGGTTAAATAATTTCACTCAAGAGGAATTAGATGCTGACCCTGCGTATTTAACTGAATTTCAAAAGAAGAATCCTACGCAAATTGGTTCGTACGGAATTTCTCATTTGAATTTAAAGGATGCGAGTAACAAGATAAAGGCTAGGGATAAAAAGGAGGGAGGTATCAGTGCTGATGATGCACAAAAAAACTTGGAGAGATTAGCTGATGTTCGTTTTGCGCATTTGCATAACCACACTCAGTTTTCGATATTACAATCAACTTCCAAAATAAGTGCTTTGTTAGCAAAAGCCGCCGAGGAAAACATATCAGCTGTTGCCATGACCGATTTTGGAAACATGATGGCAGCATTCAATTTTGTTAAAGCATTTAATGCACATAATAAAGGTGTTGAGGATAGAAAAACTGAAGCTGAAGAAGCAGGAGAAGAATTCAATGAAAAAGAAGTAAAAGCCATCATAGGTTGCGAACTTTTTGTTTGTAAAAACCACCAAGACAAATCAAAAAAAGACAACGGATTTTTAACGCCTCTTTTAGCAAAAAACAAAAAAGGATACCATGAATTAGCTAAGCTTTCTTCACAAGGGTTTATTGACGGATTTTACTACGTTCCGCGTGTAGACAGGGACTTAGTGTTGAAACACGCTGGAGACATAATAGTGACAACCGGAGGGATGAGTGGTGAAGTGCCGTGGTTACTTTTGAATGTGGGTGAAGTACAAGCTGAAGAGGCTTTTGTGTGGTGGAAGGAAAAATTTGGGGATGATTTTTACATTGAATTGAACCGTCATGGATTGGAGGAGGAAGTTAGGGTGAACGAGGTGTTAATGAAATTTGCTAAAAAGTACGATGTAAAATATTTTGCGGCGAATGAGAATTTTTATGTGGAACAATCAGATTCTACTGCGCACGATATTTTAATGTGTGTGAAGGATGGAGAAAAGCAAAGCACACCAATTGGAAGGGGACGAGGTTTCAGAAGTGGGATGCCAAACAACGAGTTTTATTTCAAAGGTTCCGATGAAATGAAAGAGCTTTTCAAGGACTTACCTGAAGCCATTGAATGTACTCAAGAAATTGTAGATAAGATTGAAAGTTTTGTATTATACAGTGATGTACTTCTTCCAAAATTTGGTATTCCTGAAGAATTTATAGATCCAAAAGACGAGATAGAAGGAACGGTGAATGGAGAGAATGCTTATTTACGGCATTTAACTTATGAAGGTGCAAAGATTCGGTATCCTGATTTAACCAAAGACATCGAGGAACGTTTAGATTTTGAATTAGAAATCATTAAAAAGACAGGTTATCCAGGGTATTTTTTAATTGTGCAAGATTTCATTGCGGCAGCCCGAGAAATGGGAGTGTCAGTTGGTCCGGGAAGGGGTTCGGCAGCAGGGTCAGCAGTAGCGTATTGCACTAAAATAACCAACATTGATCCAATTAAATACGATTTGCTTTTTGAGCGGTTTTTAAATCCAGACAGGGTATCGATGCCGGATATTGATATTGATTTTGATGATGAGGGTAGAGGTCGAGTGATTCAATATGTGATAGATAAGTATGGCTCAAGTCAAGTGGCTCAAATCATTACCTATGGTACAATGGCGGCTAAGTCATCCATTCGTGATACAGGAAGGGTGTTGGATTTACCATTACCAGACACGGACAGGATTGCTAAATTAATTCCGGACATGAAATTGAACAAAATGTTCAACATGTCGGAGGAGGACTTGAGTAAAAAACTGAATCCAGACCAATTAGAAATGGCTCGCGAGTTAAAGAGTATTTCTAAAAATGAAAACTTAGAAGGGCAAACAGTTCGTCAAGCGATTTCATTGGAAGGTTCCATGAGAAATACAGGAACTCATGCTTGTGGTGTAATTATTACACCAAGTGATATAAGGCAATATGTACCAGTGTCTTTGGTGAAAGATTCTACCATGTGGTGTACACAATTTGACAACGCTGTGGTGGAAAACGCAGGCTTGTTAAAAATGGATTTTTTAGGATTGAAGACGCTGACTTTAATAAAAGATGCAGTGCAAATTATCAAGGATAGGCATGGAGTTGAAATTGTGCCTGATGACATTCCATTAGATGATGTAAAAACATATGAATTGTTTCAGCGAGGTGAAACAGTAGGGATTTTTCAATATGAATCTCCAGGTATGCAAAAGCACCTTAAGTCATTGAAGCCCACTGTTTTTGGTGATTTAATTGCAATGAATGCGTTGTACAGACCAGGGCCTATTGAATACATTCCGTCTTTCATTGACAGAAAGCACGGTGATGAAGAGATTACGTACGATTTGGAGGGGATGGAAGAGTATTTGGGAGAGACTTACGGAATTACTGTTTATCAGGAACAGGTGATGTTGCTGTCTCAAAAGTTAGCTGGATTTACGAAAGGTCAGGCGGATACCTTAAGGAAGGCAATGGGTAAAAAGATTTTGTCCATGCTAGATGAAATGAAACCTAAGTTTTTAGCGGGAGGAAAGGAACGAGGTCACGATGAAAAAACTTTAGAAAAAGTGTGGAAGGATTGGGAAGCATTTGCATCGTATGCTTTTAATAAATCTCATTCTACTTGTTATGCATGGATTGCGTATCAAACGGCTTATTTAAAAGCTCATTACCCTGCAGAATATATGGCGTCGGTATTAAGCAATAACATGAATGATATCAAGCAAGTGACATTTTTTATGGAAGAGTGTCGCAGGTCAGGAATTCCTGTACTTGGACCTGACGTAAATGAATCATCCTTAAAGTTTACCGTAAACCCTAAAGGCGAAGTTCGTTTTGGAATGGCAGCAGTGAAAGGGGTTGGAGCAGGAGCAGTGGAGTGCATTTTAGAGGAGAGAAAAGAAAATGGTCATTTTAGTGACATTTTCGAGCTTACAAAAAGGGTTAATCTTCGTGCGGCCAACAAAAGATGTTTAGAAAATCTAGCCTATGCGGGAGCTTTTGATGGATTTAGCGGTTCGCACAGGGCTCAATATTTTTTCAGAAACAACGAGCGAGACAGTACTTTTTTAGAAAAAGCAATAAAATATGGTGCTCAACATCAAAGTGAAAGTGGATCCACTCAGCAATCATTGTTTGGTGAGGGTAGCGCTGTGGAATTACCTAAAATACCCACACCGGTGTGCGAGCCATGGACAGGAGTGTTTGCATTGAAACATGAAAAAGATGTAGTTGGTATTTTTATTTCAGGACATCCATTAGACGATTATAAGCTTGAGGTAGATGCATTTTGTAATGCTAATCTAGATCAATACAACTCTGATCCTAAAAGTTTAGTAGGGAAGGATTTGACTTTTGCTGCTATAGTTACTGAAGCAGCAGAGAGAATGAGTAAAAAAGGGAACATGTTTGGTGTGTTAAGCTTGGCCGATTACACTGATTCGTCTACTTTCTTTTTGTTTGGTGACAGTTACTTGAGGTTTCGTCATTTTCTAGTGGAAGGAGCTATGGTTTATGTCAAAGGGAAAGTTGAAACAAGGCGCTATGACGAAAATCAATTAGATTTTAAAATAAATAACATAGAATTGCTTCCTGATATCCGAGACAAAATGGTTAAGCGGGTAAACATATCTGTTGATGTATCCGACATGGATAAGGTTCTCCTAGATGATTTATTCAATGCCTTTGAGCAGCACCCAGGAAAGTGTGATATAAATTTTGTGGTTTCAGATAAAGAACAAAAAGGCTACATGGTTAAACTGAACAGTTCAAAATACAAGGTGAATCCAAGTAATGATTTTTTTAAGATTTTGCAATCTCACGTAAACCTAGTAGTAAATGTGAAATGATATAGGAGTAAGTACGTATATTGATAACAATTGCAGTCATATCTACAAAATATCAGAAACATTTTTTTGTTATTTTTAATAAATCGCCATATATTGTGAGAATCTAAAGAAACGTTTACTTTGGATTAGACAGTTACTCAATTTTTAATTTAAAACAAACAACAAAATGGAAAACGAA
>JBLIBC010000064.1:0-11062 GCA_047632015.1 Glaciecola sp. | reverse complement strand
TTAGCTAAAAAAGATAGTCTGCACCGGGATTAAGTTTATAATTTACATTTGTGAATGTTTAGTCGCAATTTGTGACATGATAGCACACGTCTACTTTTGGCTTAGTCCTGCTTTTGTCCTTTACAAATTTACTGAATAAGTAAAGTGTTGAGTTATCTTGCTATCATGAATTTGCAACCAATCGGTACAGCTTTAGCATCCTATGGAATGAGCGGGAAAATTTTTCACGCGCCTTTTTTGGAGCGTCATGAAGGCTTTCGCTTGAAACTAATTCTTGAGCGAAGTAAGACTTTGTCGAAAGAAAAGTATCCGAATGCTGAAATCGTCAACAGTTTTGAAGAAGTATTATCGGATGAAGAAATCGATTTAGTTGTGGTAAATACACCTACTTGCTTACATTTTGAAATGTGTAAGCAAGCTTTGTTAGCGGGTAAAAATGTCGTGGTGGAAAAGCCATTTACATCTACGGTGGCTGAGGGAGAGGAGTTGATTGAGCTTGCTCAAAAAATGAAGTTGATCCTCACTGTATACCACAACAAAAGGTTAGAAGGAGAGGTGCTTACTATTAAGGAGCTTATAGGTAAGGGTAAGTTTGGTGATTTGAAAACGATTAAGCTTGCTTTGCATCGGTACCGACCTGAAATTGGTGCTAAAAAATGGAAGGAAGAACAAAATCCAGGAGCTGGTTTGTTATATGACATAGGTTCTCACATGGTTGATTTTGCTTTGGTGATGTTTGGTGACCCAATAAGTATTGACGCTGATTTGCAGATTCAAAGAAAAGATGGTCAAGTGATTGATTACTTCTCAATTAACATGTTTTACAAAGGGTTTGAGGTGAATTTACTTTCTGATATGTTGACAAATGAAAAGAAGCCTTCAATTACAGTAGAAGGTAGTAAAGGTAGTTTTGTTAAGTATGGTCACGATCCTCAGCAAGTTAATTTGGCGAAAGGTGTCATTGATTGGGAGGGTGTAGGTAAAGATTCACCGACCAACTATGGCACCTTTACATCAACTGAATTAACAGCGGAAGATGAAAGTGTTGAAGTGATTAAGACTAAAGAAGGAACGTACAAGGATTTTTACCAAAACCTATTTGAAGTATTTAATAAGGAGTCTTCCTTGTTTGTAACTCCACAACAAGCGTTGAAAGTGGTAAAGGTCATTGAGGAAGTATTAATCGCAGCAGAGCAAGGTAAACTGGAGTAAGCTTGGTTATTCAGAATCCCCTCGCCATTCTGTATGGTACTCAAGTGGTTGTCTGTGACTTGTAGGCCAAGGTTCTTTGGTGTAGCCAAGGTAAAAAAGGCCTAAGCATTTGTCTTTTTCGCTAAGCTTAAGATAGTCTTTCATTTCCTCACTGTAACTGACCTTTCCTGAACTCCAGTATGGTCCTAATCCATATGCAGTAGCCGTTAAGTACATGTTTTGAACAGCGCAAGCAACAGCTGCCACTTCTTCAATTTCAGGAATTTTTTCAATGTCTTGGCGCTTCATACAGATAGCAATCACTACGGATGCTTTGGATGGGCGATTAAGCATTTTTTGATATTTCTTATCAAGAAAATTCTCTGAGGTGCAGCTGCTTTTGTATGTTTCAGCCATCATTAATCCAAGTTCTTCGAGTTCCTTTCCTTGGAATATAACAAAGTGCCAAGGCTGGGTAAGTCCATGAGTTGGAGCCCAAATGGCGTTGTTTAATATTTCAACCACTTGGTCTTTCAAAACCTTTCTAGTAGAATATTTTTCAGGTTTAATAGAACGTCTGTTCCTTATTATTTCCTTGAGTTCGCTTAAATTATACCTCACAATGTAATACTTATTGATGTTATTTGAGGACGAATCCCCACTTAGACATGTTGTACTTTTTTTTATGTCCCCAAAATGGAAGGGATGCCACTCCTGTCACGATTGTTCCTATTCCTAGGTATATCGGAACTGTCGTTTTATTGGTGCTTTTCATGCCTTCAAAACTAAGCATGATTAAACCTTTTCCTAAAGCAGCTATACCGGCTACTAAAAATGGTGCTGCAAATGTTTTTGCTCTGTATTTGTTTTTTGGGTAAAGTGAAATGCTTTTGATGTCTGAAAAAATAATTTCTCGATCGCCCTCAAGTACGAGGGAGGAGTCAGCATAGCTAATTAGTTTTCCGTCGTCCATGTATTCAGTGCCTAATGTGCTAGCTGAGTACAATTCAAATTCAATTTCTCGGTTTAAGTGAACTTCTTTTTCATTACCTGTTTCGATTTTTTGCAAAAACAAGCCTTGTCCAAAGCTGCTTATTGAAAAGCATAAAAACAAGAATGTGAAAAACTTACTGAGCATATCAATTAAATAACGTAAAATCAATGCTAATTTAGCAAAGAACTTCAAATAACACCGACAAAGCATGGCTTTTACCTACGATGACAACATTCCTACCTTGGATTTAAAGGACTATACGGGTAATGATGAGCAACTTAAAAGTCAGTTCATTGCTGATTTAGGGGAGATATACAGCGAAATAGGTTTTGTTGCCATTGTGAATCATGGATTTGAAATGGAAGAGCAGGATAAGCTGTACAAAGCAATTCAATCTTTTTTCTTTTTAGATGACAAAGTGAAACAAAAGTACGACGGTAGTTTTTGTGGAGGGCAAAGAGGTTACACGGGAAAAGGAAAGGAACACGCTGCTGGTCGGAAGGTTGGTGATTTAAAAGAGTTTTATCACATTGGAAATGAAATTTCTGAAATAGGAGGGAATCATTATCAAAACAATATTTTCCCGATCGAAGTACCTGAATTTGAGGAGCAAACACTCGCATGTTACAATAAGTTACTTGGTGTGGGTAAAGTAATGTTGTCAGCAATTGCTGAGTTCATGAGCTTAAACAGTACTCATTTTGAAAATAAAGTAAATAAAGGAATAAGCATTCTAAGACCCATTCATTACTTTCCTATTGCAGATGTAAGCCAAGTGCCTGATGATGCTGTACGAGCAGCAGAACATGGTGATATTAACTTGATTACATTGTTGATGGGGGCCTCTGCTGATGGTTTACAAGTAAAAAGGAGGGACGGTAAATGGATTCCAGTTAAAAACAACCCTGATGCTGTGGTAGTGAATGTGGGAGATATGCTTGAGCGGTACACAAACGGTTTATTGAAATCAACGATTCATAGGGTGATTAATCCAGCGAAGGAAAAATTGGGAAGCTCCAGGTTTTCCATTCCATTTTTTATGCATGGTAATCCTGACATGGCTTTAAACTGCTTGTCTAGTTGTGTTACTAGCGAGAGGCCAAAAGCATACGATGATATTACTGTGGATGGATTTTTAACACAAAGACTAAAGGAAATAGGGCTTTTATAAGCCGCTAATTAATAAACGAAGAACAACGAAAACACATTACACATGAATATAGGAGAATACAACGAATTAGTAGCTTTTCAGCAAGTTGATGCTGGAATGTTTTTAGTAGCGACTGATGCTGATATAGATTCAGATGACTTGGAAAAAGTACTGTTGCCAAACGCATATTTACCTGATGACTTATCAAGGGGAGATTCCATTGATGTGTTCATTTATTTGGATTCTGAAGACAGGATTATTGCTACTAATTTAACCCCTAAAGTTACTTTAAATAACTTTGCTTACTTAGTTGTTAAAGAGGTTAATAGCATAGGAGCATTTCTTGATATGGGACTTGCGAAAGATTTGCTTGTGCCTTACCGTCAACAAGCTGGCGAAATGCAAGAAGGGAAAAGTTATTTGGTACACATGTACTTGGATGAAACAACAAAAAGGTTGATAGCGTCCAGTAAAGTAAATCGTTTTTTGAACAACGATAAAGTGGAAATTGAAGAAGGTGAAGAGGTTGATTTAATAATTGCCAATCGAACTGATTTAGGATACAACGTAATTGTCAATAAAAAGCACAAAGGATTAATTTTTAAAAGTGCCATTTTTCAGGAATTAAGTACAGGTGCTGAAATTAAAGGTTTTCTTAAAACAATTCGTGAGGACAACAAGTTGGACATTATCTTACAACAAGAAGGTGTTTCAACCATTGAGCCTAACGCACAAGTAATATTAGATTATTTAAAGGCTAATGGGGGAAGCAGTGATATTACTGACAAGTCATCTCCTGAGTTGATATCAGAAACTTTTAGAATGAGTAAGAAGGCATTCAAAAGGGCCTTAGGCTCTTTGTACAAAAAGCGACTTGTGAAATTAAGCAAGGACTTGACAGAGTTATTGTAATATAAGCTGGGTAATTTCGTTCCACTTCTAATCAAATTCATTATGAAAAGCTTCAAGTATTTGTTCTTATTAATGATTGCTTTGACGGTGCTATCATCTCATGATCGTCAAAAAGGAATTCGTCATGATTTAAACAAGGCTTTGACTTGGGATGACTTTAAGGGGAGGGTTGACAGAGGAAGTAAGTTTGCTGCTAATACCACTTCAGGGTTTAACTACAATGCTTCAATGGTGGGGGATTCAATGAGGATAATTCTTCCAGCAATTTTTAATCCAAGGGAATCGTGGGTCAAGAAAAAACAGAAGTCTGCCTATTTACTAAAGCATGAACAAGTGCATTTTGACATTACAGAACTATACGTTCGAAAAATGAGAAAGGAAATCTTGTCTAAAAATTACACTCTAAAAAAGTTTAATAAATCAGTTTCCAAAATTTTGAAAAAATACAGTCGTGAAACCAATTCATTTCAGAATAGTTACGATAAAGAAACTAAGCACAGTGTCAATAAAGATGCACAAGCAAAGTGGAATGCATTAATTGAAAAAGAATTAATGAAATTGGATGAATTCAAAAATCCAATTTTGATGGTGCCTGTTGAGCTTTGATAAAATCCTTTTTTAAGCAAACTATTGCAAAACAACAACTCTATTTGAAGATTGTCTTCGAGACGACCTAGGTCTATCTATTTGAACGGTATTTTTTCTTATCATTGTAAACTATGAGACCCCTCTCTTTTATCGTTTTTTTACTGGTGTTGTCTTCCTGCATCAAGGATGATATTGTTGATGACTATATTGAACCGAAAATTAGAATTACTAGCAAAGTCGAATGTTTAAGGATAGATTCCATTTTTCAATGCGTTGCTCATTATTTTAATAATATTGGAAAAGAAGAGGATGTTACAATAGTGTGGAGATCAAGTAATGAATTAGTTGTAGCTGTTGATGAAAGCACAGGTTTGTTGAAAGGAATTATTGATGGTGCTTCAAGTATTTATGCAGATTACATTAGTGATGGGGTTCAAAAGACAGATTCGTTTATTGTTCACGTTAATTCGACTGTTACTACTTGTGGGTCTAACAGTAATAAAACAGGTGTCGTAGCCACAACCAGCAGTTACCCATTGTCAGGTAGTTACACTTTAACAACGCAAGGTGAAGACTTGCTATTAATTTTAGGCGATAACTACAGTGCGGATAACTCTTTGCCAGGATTGTATATATATTTATCGAACAATAATTTAACCACAGAGGGAGCTTTAGAGTTAGGTCCAGTAACCGTTTTTTCTGGAACTCATTCGTATGTTATTCCAAATTCTGGGATTAATGATTTTGAGTACATCCTGTATTTTTGTAAGCCTTTTAATGTCAAAGTGGGGGACGGTATTATTCCTCCAAATTAATTGTAGCAATGAAAAGAGTAATTTTGTTTTCTTTATTATTAATGGTTTCTGTTTCTGTAATAGGAGGAGGTCCATGGGTTCAGCCTAAAGGGAAAAGTTATTTTAAATTGTCTGAATGGTGGTTGGTTTTTGATGAGCATTATACAAGTGTAGGTTTGAAAGATCCAAACGTTACAACAGGAATATTCAATACTTTTTTATACGGTGAATATGGAATAACGAACAAGTTTACAGTAATTGTAAGTTCTGCTCTTTTTAGCAGAAATTACATGAATAATTTAGTTTCAGGCACTTCAGGTAAGACTATTGTGGCAGGTGAAGCTGTTAATTATTTGGGTGATACTGATCTCGGCTTAAAATACCAGTTGTCAAAAAGTGGATCAAAAACACCCATTGCATTATCAGTGGTGCTGGGGCTTCCTACCGGTAAAGATGCGTCAGGGTCTATGATGAACCTACAAACTGGTGATGGAGAACTTAATCAAATCATTCAGTTTGATATTGGTCGAGGGTTTAAAGCTTTCAATAAGAGGCAAGCGTATTATACTTTGTACGGAGGATTTAACAACAGAACAAAAAACTTTTCAGAAGAAATAAGATTTGGAGTTGAGTTTGGAATGGAGTTTTTTAATCAAAAGCTATGGGTGATTACCCGAGCGAATGGGGTAGAGTCATTGAAAAACGGAGCAACAGCTGAAACCGTAACAAGCACGAGTATCTTTGCAAATAACAGTGAATACTTGAGTTATTCGGTAGAAGTAAACCAATATGTGAGCAAAAATATTGGGATTTCGGCAGGCTTTGCAAGCGCTTTTAGAGGTGAAATAATAGCAGCCTCTCCTTCTTTTTCAGTAGGTGTTTTCCTAGATTTATCTAAGTAGTTATTTGGTGAAACTCAGGTTTCCATTGTCTAGCCTGGAAATCTTTTCTGCACTTGCTACAAAACCATTCGGATTTAGTAAAACAAGGCCTTTTCCAATATTAGTGGCGAAAAAACGACTCAAACTAATTTTTGATTTTGAAGTTAATTGTAGTGTTGTAACTTGTTTTAAAGTAGTGTCCTTCGCATAAGTTACTGACTTGATATCCAGCACATGAGATTTGTTATTGTTAACTAAGTACAGTTTTTTTGAAACATGAACTGTATCCCACAAGAACTCATAATTGTCCGCGATCAGAAGCGCTTTTTTGTTGTCGTTGATGTATGCATTCAATTTTGGTAAATATGTTATTTCGAACACATTTCCTTTTGAAGAAGCCCAATCTTTATATGGAGCATCTTTGCCTCCAATTAAGTCGAATGATAATTGTATGTTTTCAACAGGAGAAATGGCGAGGTTGTTACTAACCATGTCTTGGTTTGAACAAGAAACAAAACCTACAAAAGCAATTAGGGCAAAATACTTCATTGTTTTATTAAAAATGTAACTGTTATTTAGCAAGGCTTTCAATGATGTCTTGTCTAGTGATGATCCCAAATCCACCAGGTAATTTAACTGTAATTGCCGAGTTATCCTTGTCCATTAATTTAGACAATTCTTCCACAGTCGCATTTGCTGCCACTTCAGGAAATGCAGGTTTAAGAATGCTTTCAATAGATTTACTCTTGTTTTCAGTATTTTCTAACACAAATTTAAAAATGTCTTTTTCTGAAATTGACCCCACGATATTTCCGTTATCCATCACTGGTAATTGCGAGATATTATGAGTTGACAACAAAGAAATTACTTCATATATTTTATCGTCTTTTGAAGCTGAAATAATGCTTTCGCTGTTTTTAGATTTTACAATATCAAAAGCTGTTTGATCATTTTTATCTAAAAACCCTCTTTCTCTCATCCAGTCGTCATTGAATATTTTTCCAATGTAACGACTTCCGCTGTCATGAAAAATTACGACTACTACATCGTCTTCTTTTAATTCGTCTTTCATTTGAATTAAGCCTTGAATAGCACATCCGCCTGAGTTCCCAACAAACATACCTTCTTCGCGAGCAAGCCTACGGGTCATTAACATTCCCTCTTTATCAGTCACTTTTTCAAAATGATCAATGAGGTCAAATTGAACATTTTTAGGTAAAATGTCTTCACCAATACCTTCCGTTAAATAGGAGTATATTTCTGATTCATCAAATTCTCCTGTTTCATGGTATTTTTTGAATACGGAACCATAAGTATCAATACCCCAAATTTTAATGTTTGGGTTCTTTTCCTTAAGGTATTTAGCACATCCCGAAATTGTTCCTCCAGTTCCCACACCTACAACAAGGTGAGTGATTTTTCCTTCTGTCTGTTCCCAAATTTCAGGAGCAGTACTCTCATAATGTGCTTTCCTATTGGATAGGTTATCGTATTGATTCGGATAATATGAATTTGGAATTTCTGCGTTTAACTTTTTTGCTACAGAATAATAGGAGCGAGGGTCATCTGCTGATACATTGGTAGGTGTTACAACCACTTCAGCTCCAACAGCTCTTAGAATATCCATTTTTTCCTTGCTTTGTTTATCCGGCATGGTACAAATTAACTTGTAACCACGAGCTATAGCAACTAATGCAAGTCCCATCCCAGTGTTGCCTGAAGTCCCTTCAATGATAGTTCCTCCTGGTTTAATTAATCCAGCTTCCTCCGCGTCATCAATCATTTTAACAGCCATTCTGTCTTTGATAGAATTACCAGGGTTAAACGTATCCATTTTGGCTAAGATTAAACCAGGTATGTCTTTGGTGATTTTATTGATTTTAATCAAAGGCGTGTTGCCAATGGTTTCAAGGATGTTATTGTACCACATAAAGCTTCATATTTTATTGACTTTAAAGGTAATAATTAGTGAATTACAAAAACGAATAAATAGCAGAAACCTGTTTGCTTATGTTTGAATCGAGCGTAAAGTTTAGTTTTCGTAGGCTTTACTGGCTGCAAGACACAATTGTTTTACCTTTTCTCTTACTTCTTTTGGTGCTAATACTTCAATTCGATCTCCGTAACTTAAGAGTTTTTCGTAAAGTTCAAAGGAAGGGACTAGTTGTAAACTCAATTCAAAATGATCATCAAACAACTTGATGGATTGAGATTCATGCAATGTTTTGGTTTGTAAGTAACCCAATTGATCCAAGTTGAATTTAAGCACAATGTTACTTGGTTTAGTTTTACTCTCGGTAATTCCAAAAGAGTATTTAAAAAAATCGTCGGGATTAAATTCATTGATCACATCAAAGGCAAGTTCCATGACTGAAACACTTTTAATCCTATCCAAAGCGTAGGTGATGATTTTATTCTTTTCCTTGGAGAAACCGATGACATACCACCTGTATTGGTATTCTTTAAGCAAGTATGGGTCAAGTTGGCGACTTGTTTGTTCGGTAGAATTGAATTTTTGATAACTCAACTCAATGCTGTATTTTTTTGTAATGGCGTTGTAAATGTCTGCCAGGTACTCATTTCCAGGGTAGTCTGGGTAGGAATCAAACTGTACTAAGTTGTCAAGCCTTTCATCCTGGACTTCGTCAGCAATGTTTAACCTGTCGAATATTTTTTCAATGGCAAATTTAAATTGTGAAAACAAAGGTGATTCCCTGAAGTTAAACAAAGTGTTTGCTGCCAATTTGATTGCGTCTACATCCTCATTATTCAGCGGTACATTTTGAATAGTATAATCAGGATCGGTATAAAAATACCCTTTGTAGATTCTTGAATATTTAATAGGTGCTTCAAACCCTAAGCTTACGTCTTCCCGCATCGCGCGTAAATCCTTTTCGATAGTACTCATTGAGATGTGTTGTCCACCTTCGGATCCGAATAAATCCTCCTCGCATTTTGCTCGTAGTTTTTCAATGTCAGGGTAGGGCTGATACTTGCTTTTTAGCAAGCTGTCAATGATTCGGTACCTGATTAATGCGTATTTATGAAGAGACATGAAATAAGGAAATAAAAAACCTGAATCCGACTTGTTGTTGGATTCAGGTTAAATGTACTGAAATTTATAAATGATATACTTAAAGCGCATAGCTATTCGGATATTTTAACGAAGGAAATTTTTCTTTTATCAAGGTGAAAAAATCTAGCATAGCACCGCTACGGTTTCGTTTTTCAACGAAGAAAAAAGGAAGATGGATGAGTAAAAAAGCAGAATAGCTATGTGGTTTGAGTGTAGTGCCTACGCTGGTGATAAATGTTTTTCGTCAGCAAGTTTTCGCAAGTTTATTAAAGCGTATCTCATTCTCCCTAAGGCGGTATTGATGCTTACGTTTGAATAAACTCCAATTTCCTTGAAGCTCATGTCGTAATACATTCTCAATTGAATCACCTCTTTTTGTTCATCTGGTAGTAAGTTGATGAGCTCTTTGACGTCCTTTTTTATTTGCATTTTTTCCAGGATTTCATCTCCATTTAATTCATCACCGCTTAATGTGTCAAGGATGTTAAAGTCAGGAGTGCTTTTAACCATTTGCATTTTTTTAGATTTTCTAAAATGATCAATCATCAAGTTGTGCGCAATTCGCATTACCCACGGTAAGAATTTACCTTCTTCGTTGTATTTTCCGGCTTTTAAAGTTTTAATAACCTTGACAAATGTGTCTTGGAAAAAATCTTCTGCCATTGGCTTGTTTTTGATGGTGACCATGATATAGGAAAAAATCCTTCCTTTATGACGTGTTAATAAAACGCCTAAAGCTTCTTCTTGTCCATCAATGTAAGCGGAAATTAATTGCTTGTCTTCTAATTTGGAGTGTACCATAATTGCTCATTTAAGTTAATAGGCTGTAGACAATCTACATCAACAACCTAGGTTCGTAAGTTTAAAGAGTAATTATGTATCCTATAGGCAATTAATTATTTTGAATTTGTTAATAATGTAAGTATTGCTACTTAACTTTACTTAGTTGTTTACTTTATTGTCTTTCAACTAAATTAATAGTTATTGTATAGATAAAACAATAAAAGCTTAAAATAGTTACATTTTTAGATAAATTAAGACTTTTTTAAGTTAAAACATCCTGATTTTGAGCAAAGTAAGTACGAATAAAATCAATCTTGATAAATTAGACGCTAAAAAGAACATCATAATTAAGGGTGCTCGCCAGCACAATTTGAAGAATATTGATGTGGTAATTCCAAGGAACACCTTTACAGTGATAACTGGGGTTAGTGGGTCTGGAAAATCAACTTTAGCGTTTGATACTTTGTATGCTGAAGGTCAAAGAAGATATGTGGAAAGCTTGTCTTCATATGCTAGACAATTTTTGTCACGACTGGATAAGCCTGAGGTTGATTACATTAAAGGTATTTCACCTGCCATTGCTATTGAGCAAAAAGTGGTTTCTAAAAATTCGAGATCAAGCGTGGGTACAACGACCGAAATTTATGATTACTTGAAAGTGATGTTTGCTCGGTTGGGAAAAATCATGTCACC
>JBLIBC010000063.1:0-11088 GCA_047632015.1 Glaciecola sp. | reverse complement strand
CCATTCGGTTCCGATTTTTAAAACGGCCAATGAGATTGAGACAATGAAGGAAGAAGAGAAAGAGAAAAAAAAGAAATTACGTAAAGCATACACTGTGCTGTCAATGGATTTCTTTTCAGAAAATCACGCTACCCGAGAAGCAAGTGCGGTTAAAACCGATAAGATGTATACAGGTGATGCTTTGTATTTGTACTTGAGATTTTGGGAAGGCGACGAGATTGTTTACACGAGTATTCCCCATGTCATTCCTACAGCGTCGGACATGGTATATGCTGTTAGGTACCTAAGCAATCAAGTGAAAGGAATGGAGTTCGGTAAAAACATCACGGATTTATGTGAGGAGAATGGTCCGCAAGTGAGGACAAAAACTTTGTTAGTTACTGCCTTTCAGGTGTCAGAATTAAAGGAAAAGGACTTGTTGAAAGTTTACCCTTATCAGTATAAAGTTGTGAAACAGTCAGTAATTGATAAAGCAATTTTAACAAGTGACCCTAAATATGCTGTAATTGTTGAAACTGATCAAAGTGATACGGTGGTTCTTAAAACAATGATTCTTACCGCCACTGGTCAATTTGCAGGATACATTACTTCGATCAAGCGGACACCTTTAACAAAAAAGGACTTAAAGAATTTAGTGAAGTACTGTAAGTAGAGCGTGTGTTCTTGGAGCGGCGACTACTCTTTTTTGACTGCGTAACTGTTTAAAAAATCGTCTAATTTTTGACCTCTTAAATTCCTAGCGATGATTACTCCTTTAGCGTCAATCAAAAAATTTGATGGTATGCTCCTTACTTGATATTTTATACCTAATGCACTGCCCCATCCTTTTAGGTCACTAGCATGATACGGCCAATTCAATTGGTCCTGCTTGATGGCGCTTATCCATCGGTCTTTTTTACTGTCCAAGGATACATTGAATACTTTTAATCCAACGCTTGCTCTTTTTCTTTTTCCTGGGAATTTAGTTTCGGCGAAGTGTTGGACAGTCCATACTAGATTTTTGTTTTCTTGCCGACAAGGTCCACACCATGAAGCCCAAAAATCTAGCAACACTAGGTTGCCGCGAAGGGAGTGTAAGCTGATGCTGGAGTCAGTTGGAGATAAACCTGAAATGTCAGGAGCTTGGTTTCCAACGTATACTCCAATTGGAGCTTCTTCCTTTTTTGAAAGACAATTGCTCAGTAGGAGCAAAGATAATATGCTTAATAAGGCAATCCTCATTTAGTTAATTCTCTTGATGTCTGCTCCAAGCGCTTGCAGTCTTTTGTCAATGTTTTGGTAACCTCTGTCAATTTGTTCTATGTTATGAATGGTTGATTTTCCATTCGCTGAAAGTGCAGCAATCAACAAGGAAACACCTGCTCTAATATCAGGAGAAGTCATTTCAATTCCTCTCAAGCTATTTTGCTTGTCCATTCCTATAACGGTAGCTCTGTGTGGGTCACAAAGGATAATTTGCGCACCCATTTCAATCAATTTATCTACGAAGAACAAACGACTTTCAAACATTTTTTGATGCATTAAAACACTTCCTTTTGCTTGAATAGCTGTCACTAATACGATACTAATTAAATCAGGCGTAAACCCTGGCCATGGAGCATCAGATATAGTTTGGATAGATCCATCAATAAAAGTTTCGATTTCGTAATGATCTTGTGCGGGGATAATTAAATCATCTCCATCCAGTTCCATTTGAATTCCTAATTTTTTAAAAACAGTAGGAATAATACCTAAGTCAGGGTATGAAACGTCTTTGATTCTAATGTGTGAGCCTGTTATGGCAGCCAATCCAATGAAACTTCCTATTTCAATCATGTCTGGAAGTATTCTGTGCTCAGTACCTTTTAGTTCTTTAACCCCATCAATGTGAATCAAATTAGAACCAATACCTGTGATTTTTGCTCCCATGCGGTTAAGCATTTTACATAACTGTTGTAAATAAGGTTCACATGCAGCGTTGTAAATGGATGTTTTACCTTTGGCTAGTACTGCGGCCATTACTATGTTGGCTGTACCCGTTACTGAGGCTTCATCTAATAACATGTCCGTTCCATGTAAATTACTGGCTTCTACTTTATAAAATTTACTGGCAGCTTGGTATTCAAACTTAGCTCCTAAATTTTGGAAACCCATGAAGTGAGTGTCTACTCTACGTCTTCCAATTTTATCTCCTCCTGGAGCAGGGATATAGCCTTTTCCAAACCTGGCTAATAATGGTCCTACTATCATTAATGACCCTCTAATTGAGGATCCTTTTTTCTTGAACTCTTCGGTCTTCATGAATTCCAAGTCTACTTTACTTGCTTGGAAGGTGTACTCTTCGTCACCCAGTTTGTCAACTTTAACACCCAAGTCACTTAATAGGTCAATTAACTTGTTGACGTCTCGGATGTTTGGTACGTTAGTTATCGTGACTTTTTCAGAGGTCAATAATACTGCACATAATATTTGAAGTGCTTCGTTTTTTGCCCCTTGTGGAATTATTTCTCCATTTAATTTGTTTCCTCCTACAATCTCAAAAGATGCCATAATTCAGTTAGTGTTTTTTGCGGTAATTTTTTTTGTTTTTCTTCTTCTTTGGGAAATTTGTTGGCCTAGCTGCTACTGGGGCCAAATCACCTGATGATTTTAATTGAAACTCATCGTTCAGTGTTAATTTACCTTCAGACAATTCTCCTAGTTGCTTTATGATTAGCTCGTCACTAACAGTTTCTCTGTTGAACATCAAGTAGTTTTTTTTCATCACGTTAGCGATGTAATAAGTGAAGGCGTCTTTTTCTTCACCTTCATCCATTATTGATGCTTTTTGAATGAACTGTTCAACTGAATGACCGTAGTGACGATATTTGATTCGCTGTTTTGGATATTCTAATCTTTTAGGTCTTTTTTGCAATTGTTCTTTTTCAGGAATAGGATAAGGAGAGTCCACATCTAATTTAAAATCTGAAATAATAAATAAGTGATCCCATTGCTTTTGAACAAAATCTTCAGAATCCTTGTACTGAGAATTAACTTGCCCCATAACTTTTACAATGGATCTTGCAATCAAATTCCGTTCGTCTCTGTCTTCTACCCTGCAGGCAAAATTAATCATCCTTTGTATGTTCCTTCCGTATTCTGGAACGACGATTTCTGGTAAAGTTGTGTTGTATTCCATTAATGTTTTATAGAGATATGTATCTATCTTAAGAAGTTTTCAGCGTCAATAAAATAAGTGCTGATTCACTGACAGCTAAACTAACTAAGAATTTTAAGTTTAGCAAACTTCAAAAGTATTTGTTTTGTTCCATGTTTATCAAAGATTATGGTTGCTTTTTTACTAGGTCCCATTCCATCTAGTGATATTACCTTTCCCCTCCCAAAACGTAAATGTTCCACAATTGAGTTTTCTCGGACTGTAGAATTGTTGTTTTGTGCAGGAGAAGCAATTGGGGATAAAGCTTTATTCATGCTGACAAATTTTGATTTAGCTTGGTTTAAAAAAGGGTTATTAGGTTTAGATATACTTCTTGCATTGAATGAACTAGGAGCTTCTAATAGTTCCTTTGGTAGTTCACTTATAAAACGACTTGGGTCAGCGTAGTTAATGTTGCCAAACTTGAACCTTGTTTGAGCATATGATATTGTCAGCGTTTTTTCAGCTCTTGTTAACGCAACATAAAACAACCGACGCTCCTCTTCAAGTTCGCTTATGTTAGTTAAGGACAGTTGGGAAGGAAAAAGATTCTCCTCAAGCCCGACTACATAAACTGCTGGGAATTCTAACCCCTTTGCGGAATGAATTGTCATTAAAGTAACCTTGTCAAAATCTTCTTCAGTATCATTATCCACATTGGTCAATAGTGCCACATCCTCCATGAACACGTCCAAGGTTTTTGTTGGAGCTTCTCCTTCATGTACTTCCTCAAGTAAAGAAAATTGCTTCACACCGTTCAATAACTCTTGGATGTTTTCGTAACGTGAGACACCTTCGGGAGTTTTGTCAACGTATAATTCTTTCACTATCCCAGTATGAGTAGCCACGTGACTACTTAAGTCATACGCGTTTTTTTGCTTGAGCTCTGTCTGGAAACTAAGGATCATGTTCAAGAAGTTTTTAAGCTTACTCATGGTTCCTTTGTTCAAACCTGTACTTTCCAGGTGAGTGTCAATCACTTCCCATAAACTGCAATCATTTGCACTTGAACTGATGATTAACTTATCAAGTGTGCTTTTGCCTATTCCACGAGCAGGGTAGTTGATTACTCTTTTCATAGCTTCCTCATCATTTGGGTTGATGATTAACCTATAATATGACAACAGATCTTTTATTTCTTTTCGTTGATAAAACGAAAGGCCTCCGTGTATTTTATAAGGTATGTTGTTTTTTCTTAAAGCTTCCTCCATTGCTCTTGACTGAGCATTGGTCCTATATAGTATGGCAAAGTCACTGTTTTTGTATTGTTCTTGTAGTGACAAGTCAAGAATAGAACCCGCAACTGCCTTACCTTCATCATTATCAGTTCGGGTTTTAATAACCTTGATCTTGGATCCCTCATCATTCCCTGTCCAAACTTCCTTTTTTATTTGACTTTTGTTATATGCGATTATTGCATTAGCAGCATTTACAATGTTTTTTGTGCTGCGGTAGTTTTGTTCTAGTTTAAAAATTTGAGCTCCAGGAAAATCTTTGTTAAAGTTTAGAATATTCTCTATGTCGGCCCCTCTAAACGAATAGATACTTTGTGCATCATCACCTACTACGCAAATGTTTTTATGAGTTGCCGATAGTTTTTTAATGATGCTGTACTGAGCAAAATTGGTATCTTGATACTCATCAACCAGAATAAAACGAAAGATATCTTGGTATTTTTTTAAGGTCTCAGGGGATTTGGTGAGTAATACATTTGTTTTGTACAACAAGTCATCAAAATCCATCGCACCACTTTTAAAGCACTTTTTTTCGTAACGGCTGTATATTTCACCAAGTCTTGGTTTTGCCATGACTTTGTCTTCGGCTATTATTTTTTCATCCCTATTATATGCTTGTGCTGAGAGTAAGTTGTTTTTTGCAGCGGATATTCTGTTGTATACAAGTCCCGGTTTGTAAACCTTTTCATCAAGCTTCAATTCTTTTATGATGCTTTTCAATAAACTTTTTGTGTCCATTGTATCATATATAGTAAAGTTGTAAGGATATCCTAAAATGGAAGCTTCATTTCTTAATATTCTGGCAAACACTGAATGGAATGTACCCATCCATAGATTCCGAGTTTCCGTCCCAGCAATTTTTTCAATCCTTTCCTTCATTTCCTTCGCTGCCTTGTTCGTAAAGGTTAATGCAAGAATGTTAAAAGGTTGAAGTCCTATGTCTATTAAATGTGCAATTCTATAAGTAAGAACTCTTGTTTTACCTGATCCAGCACCAGCAAGTACCATCACTGGTCCGTTTACTGCTTCCACAGCTTTTTTCTGGGCGTCATTTAACTCGTCTAAAAAGGAGGTCATATAATGTTTGATATTTACGGTAAAGATACATCACTTGAATATTTTCAAGATGAAAGCGAGAGAATATATTTTTTTGGGGGGGGGTGTATATTTCCTTTTGCGCCAATGGTGGTACAATCCGTACCTAACTTCAAAGTAAATGACTATTTGATTGATTTTTTTGTTAAAAAACGTTGGATTGTAAAAGAAAACTATTAGCTTTGCCCTCCCGTTTTTTTTACGGGAGTTTAGTGTAACGTTTGTAAACAAGTGAATAACATATAGATATGCCAACTATACAGCAACTTATTAAAAAAGGAAGAGTAAATAAATCTAGGAAGAGTAAATCTGCCGCTTTGAATGCATGTCCGCAAAGAAGAGGTGTTTGTACTAGGGTTTATACTACTACTCCAAAAAAACCAAATTCTGCAATGAGAAAAGTTGCAAGGGTAAGGTTGACTAATGGAATTGAGGTTTCAGCATACATTGGTGGAGAAGGACATAACTTACAAGAGCACTCTATTGTGTTAGTAAGAGGAGGTAGAGTAAAAGATTTGCCAGGTGTTAAATACCATGTGGTAAGAGGAACTTTGGATACTTCAGGTGTTCAAGGAAGATTACAAAGAAGATCAAAATATGGCGCAAAGCGTCCTAAGAAATAATAAAGTTAATAGTTCAGAGTAATGAGGAAAAATAGAGCTAAAAAAAGATACATTTTACCAGATCCGAAGTTTAACGACACGGTAGTAACAAAGTTTGTAAATAACTTAATGCTGGATGGTAAAAAGACGACTGCGTACAAGATTTTCTATCAAGCGATTGATGTTGTTGCATCAAAATCAGAAGATGTAGAAGCGTTAGATGTTTTCAAAAAAGCATTGTCTAATGTTACACCAGCTGTTGAAGTGAAAAGTAGAAGGGTAGGTGGTTCGACTTATCAAATACCTTCGCCGGTTAGAGATGGTAGGAAATTAGCTTTAGCTATGAAATGGATAATTGGATTTTCAAGAAAACGAAATGAAAAAACCATGGGTGAAAAATTAGCTGCAGAATTTTTAGCTGCATCTAAAGAAGAAGGAGCTGCATACAAGAAAAAAGAAGATACTCACAGAATGGCTGAAGCAAACAAAGCTTTTTCCCATTTTAGATTTTAATAATAGACTAGGTCAACATTACCATGGGAAGAGATTTAAAATATACTAGGAACATTGGAATTGCAGCTCATATTGACGCTGGAAAAACAACTACTACAGAACGTATTTTATATTACGGAGGAGTTTCTCATAAAATTGGAGAAGTACATGATGGTGCTGCTACGATGGATTGGATGGAGCAAGAGCAAGAAAGAGGTATTACAATTACATCTGCTGCTACTACTTTAAAATGGGACTATAGAGGAGATGAGTATCATGTGAATATTATTGATACTCCTGGTCACGTAGATTTTACTGTTGAAGTTAACAGGTCGTTAAGAGTTCTTGATGGTTTGGTGTTTTTGTTTAGTGCTGTTGATGGTGTTGAACCACAGTCAGAAACTAACTGGAGACTCGCAAATAATTACAATGTTCCACGGATTGGTTTTGTGAACAAGATGGACAGACAAGGTGCTGACTTTTTGAATGTTGCGAAACAAGTAAAATCAATGCTTGGAAGCCATGCTTTGCCATTACAAATTCCAATTGGAAACGAATCAGAATTTAAAGGAGTTGTTGATTTAATTAACTTCAAAGGAATTGTTTGGAATGAAGAAGATCAAGGGATGACTTTTACAGAGGTTCCAATTCCAGAAGATGTTTTAGAAGAAGCTACTCAATATAGAGAAGAATTATTAGAAGCTGTTGCTGAGTTTGATGACAGGTTAATGGAGAAATACTTTGAAGATCCTGAGTCATTGACTGAGAGAGAAGTTTTGGATGCGTTAAGAGAGGCCACTATCGCAGGGAAAGTTGTTCCTATGATGTGTGGGTCTGCTTTCAAAAACAAAGGCGTTCAGTCTATGCTTGACATGGTTATGGAAATTTTACCATCACCAATGGATACAGAAGCTATTATTGGAATCAATCCAAAAACAGATGAAGAGGAAAGAAGAGCTCCTTCTGCGGACGAACCATTTGCAGCATTAGCTTTTAAAATTGCAACAGATCCTTTCGTAGGGAGGTTATGTTTTACAAGATCTTATTCTGGAGTACTTCCAGCGGGTTCTTATGTTTTAAATACTCGTACAGGAAATAAGGAGCGTATCTCAAGAATATTTCAAATGCATGCTAACAAGCAAAATCAAATTGATGAGTTAGGTTGTGGAGATATTGCTGCTTTAATAGGATTTAAAGATATTAGGACAGGAGATACACTTTGTGATGTGAAACATCCAATCGTTTTGGAGTCTATGGACTTTCCAGATCCAGTTATTGGAATTGCAATTGAACCAAAAACACAAGCTGATATTGAGAAATTAGGTGTTGGTTTAGGTAAATTAAGTGAGGAAGATCCAACTTTGACTATTCATACTGACGAAGATACTGGTCAAACAGTATTGAGTGGAATGGGTGAGTTGCACTTGGATATTATCTTAGACAGATTAAGAAGAGAGTTCGGAGTTGAATGTAATCAAGGTGAACCTCAAGTAACTTACAAAGAAGCAATTACAGCAAGTGTCGAGCACAGAGAAGTATTTAAAAAACAATCTGGAGGTAGAGGTAAATTTGCTGATATTAAAGTTATTATTGAGCCAAGGACTGACGGAAAAGAAGGTCTAGAGTTTACTAATAAGATTAAGGGAGGTAACGTTCCTAAAGAATTCATTCCATCAATAGAAAAAGGATTTACAGAAGCTATGCTGAATGGTCCTTTAGCAGGTTATCAGATGGATAGTCTAAAAGTCACTTTACTTGATGGTTCTTTCCACGCAGTGGATTCTGATCAACTATCATTTGAGTTAGCTGCAAAAATGGCATTTAGAAACGCTATTCCTAAAGCAACTCCAGCTATATTGGAGCCAATTATGAAGATTGAAGTTGTTACTCCTGAAGAAAACATGGGTGATATAGTAGGTGATTTGAATAGAAGAAGAGGATTGATTGAAGGGATGGATGATAAAGCAGGAGCTAAAGTGATTAAGGGAAAAGTTCCATTGTCTGAAATGTTTGGATATGTGACAGCCTTAAGAACAATGTCTTCAGGAAGAGCGTCTTCATCTATGGAGTTTTCAAACTTCGATGCATGTCCAAGAGGTATTGCTGATGAAGTAATCGCTAAAGCGAACGGAAAAGTTACAGCTTAATAGATAGTATTTAGAATTATAGAATATAATATACAATGAGCCAAAAAATTAGAATAAAATTAAAGTCATTTGATCACAATTTAGTTGACAAGTCAGCTGAGAAAATTGTGAAGACTGTTAAAGCAAGTGGGGCAGTAGTTAATGGACCAATTCCATTGCCAACGCACAAAAGAATTTTTACTGTATTAAAAGCGACTCATGTTAATAAAAAGGCAAGAGAACAGTTTGAGGTAAGTTCTTACAAAAGATTGATGGATATTTATAGTCCTTCTTCAAAAACGGTTGATGCTTTAATGAAACTTGAATTACCAAGTGGAGTTGAGGTTGAGATTAAAGTATAGTTAATTAGTAATTAAGATAAGATAGGCACAACTTAAAAAGTTTATTCGATGTCAGGTATAATAGGAAAAAAAGTAGGAATGACTAGCGTTTTTAGCCCAGAAGGAAAAAATATTCCTTGTACGGTTATTGAAGCAGGTCCTTGTTTTGTAACGCAAGTTAAAACTTCCGAAACAGATGGTTACAGCGCTGTTCAATTAGCGTATGGCGACAAAAGCGATAAAAATGTTACGGCTGCGAGAGCAGGTCACTTTAAGAAAGCAAAAGTTTCGCCAAAAGCAAAACTTGTGGAATTCAGTGGTTTTGAAGACAAACAATTAGGTGATGAAATTTCTGTTGAATTATTTCAAGAAGGAGAATTCGTTGACGTAAGTGGTGTTTCAAAAGGAAAGGGATTCCAAGGTGTTGTTAAAAGACACAATTTTGCTGGAGTAGGTGGAGCGACACATGGTCAACACAACAGGTTACGTGCACCAGGTTCTATTGGAGCTGCTTCTTGGCCTGCTAGAGTTTTCAAGGGGATGAAAATGGCAGGTAGAATGGGTAGTGATTCTATTAAGATAGAAAATTTGCAAGTAGTAAAAGTACTTGCCGAAAAAAACATACTTGTTGTTTCTGGTAGTGTTCCAGGTGCAAAAGGATCATACGTTATAATCGAAAAGTAAGATGGAATTAGCAGTAATAGATATACAAGGAAAAGATACAGGTAGAAAAGTATCGCTATCAAAAGCTATATTTGCAGCGGATGACAACGATCACGTATTGTATCTTGACGTTAAGCAACACTTAGCGAACAGAAGACAAGGTACTCATAAAACGAAGCAAAGAGCTGAGATCACGGGTAGTACTAGAAAAATTAAGAAGCAAAAAGGTACTGGTGGTGCTAGGGCTGGAGATATTAAGAATCCATTGTTTAGAGGTGGAGGTAGAGTATTCGGTCCAGAACCAAGATACTACGGTTTCAAATTAAACAAGAAAGTAAAATCATTGGCAAGAAAGACAGCTTTGTCTAATCAAGCTAAGAATGATAAAGTGATTGTTTTAGAAGATTTGAAATTTGACTTACCTAAAACAAAAGACTTTACATCAGTATTAGACTCTTTAGAGTTGACTGGGAAAAGAGTTACTTTGATATTGAATGAGTACGATAGAAACGTGTACTTGTCGTCAAAGAATGTTCAAAAAGTCAAGGTGTTAAGCGTTAAAGAACTTAATACTTATGACTTGATGAATTGTAATAAATTAATTCTTGCTGAGAGTTCAGTAAGTTCAATTGAGAACGCTTTAACTGAAGAAAAATGAGCTTGATAGTTAAACCAATCATAACAGAAAAAGCAAATGCTCTTACAGAGGATTTGGGAAGATACTCGTTTGAAGTTCATAAGAACGCAAACAAAGTAGAGATCAAAAAAGTGATCGAGCAAACATATGGTGTAACAGTTGAAGCTGTTAATACTATGAGGTATGCTGGAAAACTTAAGAGAAACAGAAAAACTTGGCAGTTAGATGGTAAAACAGCATCTTACAAGAAAGCAATTATTACCTTGAAAGAAGGTGATGTAATAGATATTTACGGTAATATTTAGAGTAATGGCATTAAGAAAATTTAGACCGATAACACCAGGTCAAAGACATAAACTGGCTACCACTTTTGAAGAGATTACAAAAAGTACTCCAGAGAAATCTTTGATACAAAAGATTAACAACAAAGGTGGAAGAAATGACACTGGGAAAATGACAATCCGAAATGTTGGAGGTGGTCACAAAAAGAGATACAGAATTATTGATTTCAAAAGAACTAAGCATGGTATTCCAGCTACAGTGAAATCAATTGAGTATGATCCAAACAGAACAGCAAGAATTGCATTATTGTATTATGCTGATGGAGAAAAAGCGTACATTATCGCCCCAGCAGGATTAGAGATAGGAGCGAAGTTGCAGTCAGGTACTGGATCAAGTACTGAGGTAGGAAATGCTTTACCACTATCAGAGATTCCTTTAGG
>JBLIBC010000062.1:0-11097 GCA_047632015.1 Glaciecola sp. | reverse complement strand
TGCATCAACCTGCGTTGAAACTCCCGAAAAGCTAAACAGTTTAAGTTTATTCTCAAACCGCATAACTTTTTGGTTTTTCAACTTGTTCTATTTTTCTTCGTTTAAAAATAAAAACGTAGCTAAGGCAATGTTTTTATTTTTAAACGAAGAAAAAGAAAATAATAAGCTTCGCTGAAACTCCCCAAAAGCTAAACAGTTTAAGTATAATTATGTACTTTTGCGTAAACTTTTTTAGGCGAAAAACAACGGTGGGAAAACAGTGGTGGAAAATCCTTTGTGTATTGTTATTAAGCTTTGCTGTGGTGCAAGGCTTTTTAGGAGAAGTTCCTCGTTTAAACATTTTAAATGAAACCATTCGGAACCTTTATTTCCATGTAGGAATGTGGTTTGCCATGATAACAATGATGACGGTGTCTGTTGTTTATGCTATCATGAATTTAAATGGAGGTAAGCTCATTAATGATATTAAATCTACGGCATTTGCTCATGTAGGTGTTCTTTTTGGCGCACTGGGTTTGTTAACCGGAATGTTGTGGGGTAATTACACTTGGGGGAGTTATTGGCCTGATGATCCTAAAATTCATGGAGCCGCAATAACTGTTCTTATTTACTTTGCTTATTTTATTTTGAAGTCAGGAGTAACTGATTTGGAAAAGCGAGCAAGAATTTCAGGAGCTTATAACATTTTTTCCTACGTATTGTTAGTGCTTTTTTTGATAGTTTATCCAAGAATAGCACCTTCCTTACATCCAGGAAACGGAGGGAATCCCGGTTTTAATGCGTACGATTTAAATAGTGACTTGCGGCAAGTTTTTTATCCAGCAATCCTTGGTTGGATATTGTTAGGGGTGTGGATAGCACAACTTAAACACAGGGTGTCGGCACTAAAGAATAGGAAATTACTTAAAGAGCTTAATGCATGAGATTAGTTAAAGTATATTTTAAATCAGCCATGCTTACATTGCTCATGTGCTTTGTTTCCACCGTTGGGTTTACACAAAACCTGAAAGACGTTGATGGAAAAGTAGCTGAGGATTCTTTAAAAGTTGAGCAGGTTTCAATGTTAAATTATCAAATAATCGGCACTGAGGGAGGTTCATTTACAAATGAAATTACTGTTGCAAATGACAGCATGACCATTAAGGATTTTAGAGAAGGAAGGTATTCTATTGTAATTAATTCTAGTCGTGGTAAACATGTTGCTAATGTTTCTAAAAGAGAGCATGTTGAAATGGCTGATATGATGCTTTTAGAGGGTAAAATATACGTGGTAGTTGGTGTTTTGCTAATTGTCTTAATTGGAATGTTCGTGTATTTATTCACGTTGAACAGGAAAATATCAAAATTAGAAAAGGAATTAAAATGAATAAGAGTTCTATAATAATATTAGCAGGTATACTAGCAGTTCTTGTATATCTCGTTTTTCAATCTATAGATGGTTCTGGTAGCTACTCTACTTTTGCGGATGCAGCTGAACAAAGTGGTCAAAATGTTACCATCATTGGCCAACTGAATAAGTCAAAAGAAATTATTTATGACCCTGAGGTAAATGCGAACAGGACTGAGTTTTATGTCATTGACAGTGATACTGTGGAGCAAAAAGTTATTTTTCATGATGCTAAACCTCGTGACATTGAAAAATCCGAGGAAATTACCATGGAAGGTAGAATGATTGAAGGTGAGTTTCATGCTGTTCATATTTTATTAAAATGTCCAAGTAAATATGAGACAGACAAGATTGGGGTCAAAGAGCCTCTAGAATACTCATTTGAAGCCCCAATTCCAGAATAAATATGAAAGAGGTTCAATACATAAATGAACATTTGTTTGTTGGCACAATTGGACATATCCTTATGATATGTGCCTTTGTAGCAATTGCTTTCTCATCTATCAGCTATTTTTTATCAGCCCAAAACGAACACGATGAGCAATGGCTTAAAGTAGGGAAGTGGCTTTGGAGAGCTCATTCACTTGCAATAGTAAGCCTTGTAGGGTTGTTGTTTTACATGCTGTTAAACAACATGTACGAGTATCACTATGTGTTTAAGCACAGTAATGATGTGATGCCTTTAAAGTACATTTTGTCTTGTTTTTGGGCTGGGCAGGAAGGGAGTTTTTTACTGTGGATCATTTGTCATGTCGTTTTAGGAAACGTGCTTCAGCTTACAGCTAAAAATTGGGAGCCTCATGTGATGGCTATTTTTGGATTAATTCAAATGCTCCTAGTAAGCATGCTCCTTGGTGTAAATGTATCCGGAGGTGCTGGAGTGGGAATGTTAGTTGGTGGAGTTTTGTTAATACCTATATTGTTGTTTGCTAACAAGTTAAGCAGGGTGGAGGGGGTAAGTTATTTAACTGCTGCAGTTTTAATTGGATTGTTATTTTCCTTGCTTCCATTTGAAGGTTTCACAATAGGAAGTAATCCATTTGTGTTACTTACAAGGGATGCTGAGAATTTTGTAAGAGAGTCCATTTTTATGGACAGTGATGACAAAAACTTGAACCATTATATAGGAGCAATTCAAGGTCAAGGTCTTAACCCTTTGCTTCAAAATTATTGGATGACCATTCATCCACCTACCTTGTTTGTTGGTTTTGCGTCCACACTGATACCTTTTTGTTACGCAGTTGCTGGGTTATGGAAACGACAATTTAATGAATGGATGGCCCCTGTGTTACCTTGGATATTTTTTGGAATAATGATATTAGGTGTAGGTGTACTGATGGGAGGTGCTTGGGCTTATGAATCACTTACTTTTGGTGGTTTTTGGGCATGGGATCCCGTAGAAAATGCTTCCTTATTTCCTTGGTTGACTTTTGTAGGAGCTGCTCATGTTATGATGGTTCAAAAAAAGAAAGGTGAATCGTCCTACATGACTTTTTTACTTACTATATTTTCTTTTGTCTTTGTAATTTATTCCACATTCTTGACACGGAGTGGTGTGTTGTCTGATACTTCAGTACATTCCTTTGCAAGTGGAGGAGCAGGACAATTGTTGTTTTTCTTGATTTTCGTTTATTGGCTTGCGGGTATGGTGTTGCTTCAAAATAAGTTAACTAGGACTTTGTTTACTGGAGCTGCAGCAGGTTTGTTTTGGCTCAATTTGTACTTCGGGAATGTGTATTGGGTGAACATCCTTTTTGTAGTGATACTGCTTGTGGTGTTCGTTTGGGATTACTTGAAGTTTTTTGATAAAGGAAGTAACAAGGAGGATAACTTGAGTTCACGAGAGTTTTGGATGTTCATGGGTGCGATTTTGTTGCTTCTGAGTTGTTTTCAATTAATTTTTAAAACTAGTTTACCTGTTTTTAATGAAGTGTTTGGACTAGATAAAGTACTTAACAAGACAGACATTGTGAGCGATTATGCTGTTCCTCAAATGATCATTGGTTCATTTATAAGTTTACTGTTAGGTTTCGGATTGTTTTTAAAATACAAGAAAACCCCGTCAATGCCATTTTTTAAATTCACCCTTGCAGCTTTAGTAATTAGTGTTTCAACGGTTGTAATTGCTATGTCTTCCACAGCATTTGACTTTGGTGAAAGTAACAGTACAAAAATTCTGTATCCTTTGTTTTTCACTTTCTCTTTGTTTGCAGTACTTGGAAACTTGTTCTATTTCGTTTTTATCCTAAAAGGAAAATTTAAGAAAGCAGGAGCATCCATTGCACATTTCGGTTTTGGATTGATACTACTAGGTTCATTTATATCAACGAGTCAAAGTGAAGTGGTCTCGGTAAATACGTCGGACGCTGATTTAGAAATGGAATCAGCAGGTGAATTGTTAAATTCAGAAAACCTAAAAATTGAAGTTGGAGATACTTTACCATTGGGTGAATATTGGGTAAGTTATAAAAACAAGTGGCAAGAAGGGGTGAACGTATATTATGACATTGAGTACTACAAGGAAATTAATGGCACTAAGGAATTAGAGTTCACTTTGACGCCATTTATACAAACCAATGCTAGGTTTGGTAGGGTTGCGGAGCCTGATACAAGACATTATTTATTACATGATTTATACACACATTTAACCTCCGCAATATCCGACACTGCTTCCAAACGTGAATATGAACCGTTTGCGGAAGTGGAATTGAAACGTGATAGTGCGGTCACGTACAATGATTATAAATTTGAATACCAAGAAGTAGCTACCACTAAAACTGCTGAAAATGCAGACTCATTGGTTTTAAGAATGATGGTAACAAATCCTCTTGGTGAAATAGGCTTGTTGGAATTGCCAATGGTATTTTACAAAAACAAACTTTACCCAATACCTAATGCAAATTATGACATTGGTGTAGCTGGTGAATGGTTTAAGGCTGATCCCAAAACGGAAACTTTTAAGATGTATATTGCTGTGATGAAGCCTCAGGTAAAAGATTTTGTGGTGCTTAAAGCCATTAATTTCCCATTGATTAATATGTTGTGGTTAGGATGTGTGGTAATGGCTCTTGGGACCTTATTGGCTATTGTACAAAGAATAAGATCAATAAAGTAAAGTAGGCTTTTAGCTCTTTTAAAACATCTTGTATATCCCTAAGCTTGCTCCTAATGCTCCGTAGTCATTTATTGGATTAAAGTAATCAACTCCTGTACTGGATTTCTTTACGTATGGTAGGTAGTATTTAGCTTCCAAATTGAACTTTAACATCTTTGAGCCAAAGTTGTATCCAAAATGTGGATTAAATAGTATCCTTTGACCTTCCACGATGTCATATTCATCTTTACGGTTTAATTCAAACCAAGTAGTGGCACCAATGTATATGAACTGATTTAAGCCTCTGTCCATAGGGCAGTCACAATGATAGTGTGCGTCACCCAAAAAATGCCAGTAAAAATTGACATCAACTTGTGGGTAAAATTTAAAATTCCATTCGTTATGATCAAAAATGAGGTTTCCCATTAAATTGGAAGTAAAACCGGTTTTCGATTTTTTATTATAAATCCATTCGCGTAAAAAACCTGCTTCTAAGTGGTAGGTTCCGTAAATTAAAGGGGTTAAGTGCATTGCAGCAATTCGAGTTGTTTTTTTTGTAACTCCATAAGCGTAACTAGCACTTATCATTGGTGTAGGAGCGGGAATAGGTAAGGTTGAAGTGTTTACCATTGGTCCGCCTACACTTACGCTAATAGCACGTTCTTTTCTTCCTAAAGGAACTACATGCCTACTAGGTGAACAGCTAGTCACAAATATGATAAGTACGATAAATAATAAATGCTTCATGGAAGCGTAAAAGTAGGGAAATAATAATCGAAGTAAGGTTATAAGGGGTGTTAGAATCTATGCGCTCTCCAGTTTTTGAATTTGTTGAAGCATTTTTACTACTTCTTGATCAACGAGTGATGCAATGTCCATTTGACGAATTTTTTGAATATCCATCCACCTGAAACATTGTTTGATTTGTGGTGGAAAAGCAAAGGTTTTTTTAATGGTGTGTATGCTTTTGTGGTCTAATTGCTCAATGATAAAATAGATACTCACTATTTGTTCTCTGGCGTCTACAGGAGATGCTTGATAAAAATCATTGACATAAAAAAGCCTGTCAATTTTAACATTAATATCCAGAGCATCTTCAAATGAGCGGATTAAGCAGTCCTCTATGCTTTGTCCAAATTCCAATTCATCCCCTGGAAATGTTGTTACAGCAGAACTTCCTGCTAATTCATCAGATACTAAGACTCTGTTGTCTTTAATAAGTAATCCGTAAACCTTGATATTGAAGCTTTGTGGGGTCATTGCAGTACAGTAATCTTTGTTTTTAAAGGTTGTTGTGTTCGTAGGTTTACGCATGCATTATCATAAGGTTGCAAAAAAAACAAGAAATTTTCAACACCTTTTTAAATTGTTAGCAAAAAAACGCAACCTTGATGGAAACAATTCGTTCCACTAATAAAACTGTGTTAGTTTTGACAAGGATTTAATGGAAACGATAACTGAAATTAAGTGGGTAAAGTAATCTTAGTAAATGAACTCGATGAAGAGTTGGGAGTAATGGAAAAAATGCAAGCGCACCGTTTGGGGAGTCTTCATAGGGCTTTTTCTGTATTTGTATTTAACGAAAAAAATGAATTACTCATTCAACAACGAGCAAAATCAAAGTACCACAGTGGTGGTTTGTGGTCTAACACATGTTGTAGCCACCCAAGGCAAGGTGAGAATCTTGTTGATTCAGCCGAAAGAAGATTAATAGAGGAAATGGGCTTTACTACACCTTTAAGTAAACAATTTGATTTTATCTATCGAAAAAGACTAGATAAAGGGTTGTGTGAACATGAATTTGATCATGTTTTTGTTGGTAAATATGAAGGTGGTATTAAGATTAATCCAGCTGAAGTGGAGGGTTTTAAGTATGTAAATGTTCAGCAATTAATTACCAATATTCAAAAGTTTCCTGAAAATTACACCGAATGGTTTAAGATTAGTTTGCCTAGGGTGATATCCAATTTAGACAAGTATTTAGAGGACTTGAACAAAGCCAGTTAACCGGTGGTTGAATGTCTCAGTTAAATTTTGTGATTGATACGTCAGAATCCAATAATAAGTTCCAGTTGCAACTGGATCTCCGTTTTTAGTCCCATCCCATCCGTGTAATAAATTGTTGGTCACCATTATCATCATTCCCCACCTGTTATATATTTCAAGTATAGGATTCAATGTGTTTATACTAAGCACTGGTACGAACCTGTCATTTATTCCCGAATTATTTGGAGCAAATATATTGGGCATTTCTAATTCATGCGTACAATCTTTTGTAGCTACAACAATAGAATCTTGTGCTTTACAACCTTTTTTATTGGTTATTTCAACCCAATATGATCCTGCTGAATCGATGGTGATTACGTCATTTGTATCAGTAGCGAACCACGCCACAGTTAAATTATCGCTGTAAAGAGCTTCGATGATTGTGTCGTTATCTAGGCAAATCGTAAAATCCTCTCCTAAATTTACGGTAGGGTTTGGTGATATTTGAATTGTGGAAGAGGTGTCTTTACATTTATCGGTGCTAAATACCACATAATAATCTCCTTGCACCGAAAAGTTTAATGTATCGTTAGTTTCCGCAGGCAGTAGGTTGTGGTCTTTGTACCATTGAAATGATCCGTTGAGATTGCTAGAAGACGTTAGTATACCTGGAAGACATTCTTCAATGACAGAAGATGAAAGAGTTAATTCGTCAGAACTCACGACCACTGTGTCATTTACTGTACAATTATAAGCGTTTGATATTTCAACCCAATAAGTTCCAGCTGAATCAATGGTTAATTCGATGCTGGGATTGGTGCCAAACCATGAAACAGTAACACCACTTTCGGTAGTAGCGCTAATGGTGGAGTCTCTTCCCGGACACAAATAAAAATCATTAGCTAAATCACCACTTGGAATTGGTGGGATATTGATGTTAGTAGATGTGTCTTTGCACTCGTCTTTTGAAAAGGTTACTAAGTAATCACCAGCCGTTGAGTATTTTAAAGTATCAGTCGTTTCGCCGCTTAATAACATTCCGTCTTTATACCACTGGAACGAACCGAATAAATTACTAGAGGTAGCTAAAATCCCTGGAGGGCATTCTTCAATGATAGAAGATGTAAAAGTTAATTTGTCAGAACTCACTACTATGGTATCATTTACTTTACAATTATTAGCGTTTGACAATTCAACCCAATAAGTTCCAGCTGAATCGATGGTTAATTCGTTACTAGGGTTAGTGCCAAACCATGACACAGAAACCCCATTGTCGGAAGTAGCGGTGATGGTGGAGTCTCGTTCTGGACATAAATAAAAATCATTTCCTAAATCACCTACTGGAATGGGCAGAATATCGATAATGGCTGATGTGTCCCTGCACTCGTCTTTTGAAAAGATTATAAAGTAATCACCTTCAGTTGAAAATTCCAAAGTATCAGTTGTTTCGCCACTTAATAAAAATCCGTCTTTGTACCACTGGTAAGTCCCATTTAAATTACTAGTGGTAGATAAAATTCCTGGAGGGCATTCTTCAATAATTGTGGAAGTAAATTCTACTCGGTCAAACCCACTATAATACCCTCCATAACCAGCAGCACCTTGATAACCAAAAAATCCTACCAAGGCAATTGAGTTTGTGGAAACTACCACATCACCAGTTAATGAGAGGATTTTGTAAGCTTCGTAAATAGAGCCAGGGACAGGTATTGGAGCACTAGTTGGGGGTGCCCCATTAACCAATATAGTTGACCCTTGTTTAGTCACTATTGATATTCCTCCTGCATATGTTCTTGTCCCTATTTTTTCTATAGTTGGAATGCTGTTAATTTCTTGAGAGGTATAACAAGTGATTGGGGGTACGAAATTCATACCTTGAGTATTTGAAGTATTATCCCCACCTAAAATAAATTGATAAACATAGGACGGTTCACTAGTTTCAATGTACATCACCTCATTAGTGTAAAAAGCACCATCCAATAACCTGTATTCACCGGCGTCAATGGTGTCAATTGCAACTGTGTTTCCGTTAGCATAAATCACAGTACTGTCATAGTGAGCAACTATCATGACTTGTTCCATGTCATCATCATTAGTGCCCGCACCTTGACCTCTCACGGTCACGTATTTGTCACCAACAAGAGAAAGGTCAACAATTTGATCAAAACCAATATCAGCTCCAGCATTATTAATCAGGCTACCTGCCCATGACCCCGTGTTAACAGCAATAGGGAGGTTTGAAGTGATTAAAGTTCCTATAAATCCCTTTCCTAGATTGTTAGGGTTGTTTTTTAAAACAATTGCTGCTGTGTATGATTCTCCGGCATTTAAATTTATGATAAGCGGTGTATTTGAAGAAGGAGGATTGTTTCCATAGCAAAGCAGATTCGCTTGAGCGAAATCCACAGTTATTACAGTGTTGTTTTGAGTTGCCATTATTGAAAAGCAAGAAGCTTTTCTAGCATGGTCTTCAATTGAAGGTATATGCCCTAATCGATAAGTGGTTCCCAAAGCACTAATTCCTTTACTTGTTAAAGAACCCCCTTGGGCAAAAGACGTTCCTGCATTAACTCGAAGATTAGCATAGACTGCACTGTCACATGTTATAATAAGCCCTTTTTTTGTTTGAGTTGAATTAAGTTCGGTATCATCTATAATAAAAGCAGTACCATAATCATTCATGTCGTATTGAGCAAATGAACCACTGAGTATGGTCCCCGTTTGTAAAATGCTACCAGCTCCATTGGTAATAGTGTATGTTGCACTCGCATGGGGGGTTGTGAGGTACAGGATTTGTTCACGCGCAACTACTGAAGTTTCATTATGAGCAAAAAAAGGTGGTATGTAATGAGTTTTACTTAACTGACCGTAAGTGGTCAGCAGTATAAGATTTAAAATTATGGATAAAACGTATTTCAATTGGACTGTTTAATACCGTTACGAAAATTATTAGCAATTTGTTACGAACAATTTTCTTTTTAAAAGTGCCATAAAAAAACCGTCGGAATATTTTTCACCTGGTAGAACTGTTTGTTGTTTAATAAGCTCAAAATGAGTACCAGAAACAGAGCTTAAAAATGTAAGTATTTGCTCTTGATTTTCGGAAGGCAGCACGCTACAGGTTGCGTACACCATGTAACCTCCTTGTTTCACAAGAGAAGAGTATGAATTGAGCAATTCCTCTTGTGTTTTTTTTACATCATCAATAAACTCTAAAGATAATTTCCATTTTGTATCGGGCTTTCTTTTTAAGGTGCCAAGTCCTGAACAAGGCACGTCTAGCAACAAGTAGTCTGCTTTTCCTTTATATGTATTAATGGTTTCAGAATTAATCATCGCGGTCTGAATAATATTTACTCTAGCCCTTTTTGCTCTTCTTAGTAATTCTTTTAATTTGAAAACATGAATATCCATTGATACCAAGGTTCCTTTGTTGTTCATTAATGCAGCAAGATGCAAAGATTTTCCTCCAGCACCAGCACAGGCATCAATAACATATGTGTTTGGTGAGGGATTAAGGTATGGTGCAATCAACTGAGAACCTCTGTCCTGAACTTCAAAAAAGCCGTTTTGAAAGCTTTTTAAATGAGAAAGCTTTGCTCTTTTGTTTAATGTTAAACAGTTGTTTTCATTTGCAGTGGTATCGTGCCCTTCATCTGCTAAAGCTGTAATGCATTTGTTGTTGCTGCTTTTTATGGTGTTAACCCTTAAATTTACCTCCTGGGGTTTATTCAGGTTTTTAAGACACTCACCCCATTCAGCGCCTAATTCTTTTTCACCTAATTCATCAAGCCAATCAGGAATTGATTCTTTTACCTTCCGAATGCTACTCAGTTTTTCACCTTTGCTTTTTACTAACTCAGGATCGAGAGTCGAAAATTCTTGAAAAGGAGGGAGGCTTTCATTTTGAAGTATCCAATGAATTCCAAGTAATTCCCACCACGCTTCATTTGTTGTGGGTTCATTTCCAAGTATTTCGTAGTAAAAGCGATACCACCTCACAACGGAGTAAGTGGTGTCAGCTAGAAACCTCCTGTCACGACTTCCCCATTTGGGATTGGATTTTAATAAACTTTGAACAGCTCTGTCTGCTTGAATATTATTTTCAAAAATGTCTTGCAACACTTTGACAACTGCGTGGACTAAATTGGGGAATAGTTTCATTGTTAAATTATGAGTAAAAATAATTATTTTTTGTGGAAAGTATCCGAACTCTGATTAGTATATTTACTCACATTTTTAAAGATTATCGGAATGAAAAACTACTTGAATTATTTGCTTTTTACTTTAGTGTGTTTGCTGATATTTTCATGTGCTTCTTCAAGCTTAACTGAATCATCAGTAAAAAAACGTCGCTATAACAGTGGTTGGCATGTTGATTTAGGAAGACATCATAACGATAGTAAAGTGACAAAAAACAGTGCACCAAGCAAATCTTTTTCAGCGGCACTAGATACTACAGAGACTGAAATATCAGATGTTCCTACCCAAAAAAGTGATAACGGAATAAGTGACAATACAGTGACAGCACCAAGTGACGTTGTACCCTTAGTTGCTGTACCTGTGGATGAGGGCAAGCAAGAGGTCATTGAGAACAAATGTGACACCATTGTATTTAATGACGGAAAAA
>JBLIBC010000061.1:0-11171 GCA_047632015.1 Glaciecola sp. | reverse complement strand
ATTGTGGTTAGCTTGGACTCTCTTAGTTATAGTTCAAGTTTTACGGCATATTTTGTTGGTGGAATTCCTGTAAAGATAAACCGGTTAAACCGGGAAGGTGCAAAACACGCAGTAACAACTTGTGAAGCATTAAAGAATATGATGGTTTGTAAAAGTTACTTTTTCAAGGACACCTTGCAGTTGTTTAAAACAGATAGTATCATATGGAATAATGATACAACCAAAGTTAATTGGAAGTATACTCGGTTTGAATGGGGTAAGACGTTTACTACGGACTACAAATTGAACCAAAATGAAATGACCACGACTAATGCAGAGAGTATTGGGAAAATTGAATATTCCGAAGGTGGTCAGTTATTTAGAAATTTATTGATTAATCGATTGATTTATAATGACGTACAGCATACTTTGGAGCTTCGTCTCTTCGATCGACAAAAGATGGTCAACGTTGTATCAGCAAACGGAGACATTAAGAATAATCAATATGTTTTTGACAAGCAGAATAGGGTTGTAGAACAAAAATTATTTCATGGTCAAAACTTGTTTAAACGCGTAGTCTACTCTTATCCTGAAAATTAAAAAAGTTACCTGGGCTACCGGCAGCTCATTGACAACAGTCTTTAGTGTAATTGAGGTGTACATCGAGATGGAGTCGAACCTGATTAAAACATAAAAGAAAGTCCAAAACCATCATCTTTTCCCTTGTTCTGCTTATTAAACAACTTGATGTCTTCGACTAAATATTTACTGTATTGAGAAATCATGAAACCATCAAAGGGAATCATGGATTCTTTTTCTCTTGTACTTTCCAGAGCATTGATGTAGGCTAATTTGTCTTCTTTGTAAATACTACTCATTGGTAAGTCAAACTTTTCCTGCAATAAATTCATCAACAACCTGCTGGTTCTTCCGTTTCCGTCGTAAAAAGGATGAATCGTAACAAGTTCATAATGTGCTGCAAAACAAAGTGTAATTTTCTCCTTTAAGCTACTAGCTCTTTTAATTCCTTCGTTGATTTGATAGCATAAATCATTTAAAGCACCAGGGACTTTTTCATGACTCATAAAATACCGTGCGCTGACGTATACCGACCCTTTTCGTAATTCACCTTTACTTGTGTCGATTGTACCTAAGGCAGTGTTTTTAATGTCTCCCGTCGATTTCATGACAGCGCCGTTGATTAATTGAATGGTATCAGCGGTAATTGCTTGATTGCTTTTTGCTATTGACTTTACAAGTAGCAAAGCCTTGTGGTGATCCGTCACCATTAATGTGTGCGTTAAAGGTTTTCCTTTTGGGGTAATACCTTCGTCTAGCAGTAAACTTGTATCTGCTTGGGTAAGAGTTGAACCCTCAATTTGGGTACTGTGAGCAGTAATCGCATACTCATTAAACTTTGCAAAGTCAGCCACCGAATCAAGGTTTAAACTTTGATAATTTTTAATGATTTCGATTAGCTTTTCCATTGCGCTTGATTTTCAATACTAAGTTACAGAAAAAAGTGAGATTGCTTCGTGCCTTGCAAAGACGGTTAGGTGTGATGATATTCTTTATGGGGGTTAATGGATTAGGTAGTACATCGAGATGGAGTCGAACCATCATTAAACTGCATATTTGAGATTAAGAGGAGCAAGTCCTTTCGGACTTGAGGTATTTAGCGGTACCGATGAGATTCGAACTCACAATCTTCCGATAGACAGTCGGTTGCTTTAGCCATTTAGCCACGATACCAATTTTATTATGCCGGAAGTACATTTAGTACTTCCTCCTCCTAACATCGAACCTCTCGATAGACAGTCGAGTATTCTACCAGTTCAACTACAGCACCAAAATGTTTTGTTTTAACCCCAAGCGATCACCATTTCGCTTGGGGTTGATCGTCTGGAAAGTAGGACTCGAACCTTTGAAATTAAAAGGAGAAAGTACTAAATGTACTTTCGGCAAATTTGATTACCGAAGATGGGTTTCCATCTTCTCCTCCTAACATCGAACCTCCCCGCTCCAGACGGGGTAAACAGCCAATTGTTATTTTTCCAGATGTATTGTGGTGGGAATCACAGGATTAACAAGTTCATCCTACTACCCACTGAAGTAAGTAGTAATCGAAAATGAATTTTCATTTCTACTCTCAGTGGGAGTGATAGGATTCGAACCTGTTCAGCTTTATGCGCTGGTTTTTCCTCATGTATTTCATTTTTTTGTGTTCGGTTGGTCGTCGTTTGTTCATCTTATTCTACATTTTCGAATTCACTTGTTCGTCGTTCCTCCTCGGTTCTCCTCGGCTCAGACCAGATCAACTCTCCAACGTTGACGCATTCCCAAATTTATTGTAGGTCTGGTAGGATTCGAACCTACACTGTACCGGGCTTAAACCGGATGTCTCTGCCAATTGGACTACAGACCCATCTTTAATACTGTAGGCCTGGTGGGATTAACAAGTTTTTCCCACCGACCACAGTTGCAAATGGAATAAAAGAGTAAACTCTATACTCCTATTTACTGTAGGCCTGGTGGGATTAACAAGTTTTTCCCACCAACCACAGTTGCAAATGGAATAAAAGAGTAAACTCTATATTCCTATTTACTGTAGGCCTGGTGGGATTCGAACCCACACTGTTCAGATCCTAAATCTGACGCCTCTGCCCGTTGGGCTACAGGCCTATTTAAATTAGTGTAACTCAAGATTTCAATGAACGATTATTTTGTTTTTGGGCACAAAAAAAGCCTCAGTGTAAACCGAGGCTTCGTTCATTGATATGTATTTGTATCAATACATGTCTAAACTCTTTCTCGGATTATTTTGCTTGGGATCTCCCTGGGAATCAAATGATATCGGATCACTTAAATTTTCAAACGAAGGTTGATATTCACTACTCTCAACCAATAGATCACCATAGGACTGGTGGCTGAGTAAATTTGTATGTGCTTGTAATGTGTTGTTCATTTTATAGTATTTTTTCAGTCGTATTCACTTGTTCGGCTGTGTGCCTCGGCTCATTTTTCTTATTTTAGTAGTTCCTGTGAAACAAACGATTTATCTGTTTGTTACAATCATAAATCAAAGATGAGGAGTTACAACGCAATCTTTTTGCGTAGTTAAATTATTTTTCACATTTTGCAGAAAATAATTTTCCATGCCAGTAAATAAAAACGCACTTGTTCGGTATAAAACCATTGATAAATGTTTGCAGAACCGTTACAGAACATGGACCCTGGAAGATTTGATTGATGAGTGTTCGGATGTTTTATACGAATATGAGGGAATAGACAAGGGAATCAGTAAAAGAACGATTCAAATGGATATTCAAATGATGCGGAGTGAAAAACTGGGTTATAGCGCACCTATTATTGTAGTTGACCGTAAATTTTACACTTATGAGGACCAGGATTATTCGATTACGAACATTCCATTAACGGAGCAAGACTTGAGTACCCTTTCGGAAACTGTGGAGATTTTGAGGCAGTTTAAAGGGTTTTCCCATTTTCAGGAGTTGGATGGGATGGTTCAAAAACTAGAGGATCATGTTTATTCAGCAAAATCAAACAAGCATACGGTAATTGACATTGAGAAAAATGAAAATTTGAAGGGATTGAAGTTTTTGGATGAGTTGTATAAAAGCATCATTCAAAAGAGGTCGATTAACATAACTTACCAGTCATTTAAGGCAAGACAAGCTAATTCGTTTGATTTTCATCCTTATCACTTAAAGGAGTTTAGGAACAGGTGGTTTTTAATTGGAACCACAAAAGTAAAAGGCCCGATTGTCAACTTAGCCTTGGATAGGATGATTGAGTTAAGTGAAGGAAAAGTTCCTTTTTACCAGGATGAAAGTTTTGATTCAGAATTACATTTTAAAGATGTGATAGGGGTTTCAGTGAGTGGTAACTTAGATCCTATTGATGTGGTGTTGTTTGTGACACATGTTCATTCTCCTTATGTGATTACCAAGCCTCTTCATAGTTCACAACAGGTGTTAAGTAGGGATAATTATGGGATTACAATTTCAATAAGAGTGCAGCATAACTTTGAATTGGAAAAGGAGATTCTGGCGTTTGGTGATGGTGTTAAAGTGGTTTCTCCTCCATCTTTGAGGAGGAACATCACAAACAGAATTGAAGGTGCGATGGATTTGTACAACACCGAGCTAAGTAAATCTGGTTTGATTTCAATGAAAAGACAATTGGAAAACAAAGGAGTGTCTATACTAAAATTCATATACACTCAAAGAGAGGTTAAAAAGATAAAGTTGTTGCTGGATAGGTATTTTAAGAACAACCCAGAAAAGTCGTATGCTAAAAGGAGGTTATTAAAAGAACTTCCTGCTTTAAAGGGGATGTTGTTGAACAAGAACATCAAGGACATAGTTTCCTCGATTGATCCTGATTCATTTTTGATAAAAGCCACTTACTTTGATAAGGTGAGTGACTTAGGTGGAGTGAATGATAGTAAGGGCGCTGACAATTGGTACGTGACCTGGCATCAGGATGTTCCTATTAACGTAGTTCAAAAAAAGAAGGTGGCTGGATATAGTGGCTGGACTGCTAAAAATGAGGTGATAAGTGTTCGTCCTCCTGTGGAAGTTTGTAAATCCAATTTTACTTTGAGAATCCATTTGGATGATGCGTCTGAACATAATGGTGCTTTGAAAGTGATTCCTGGGTCACACAATAAGTTTTTAGCACACGAGGAAATAGCATTGATTACCGCTAATTCAGTTCCGTTTGTTTGTGAAGTTCCTGCAGGAGGGGTTCAGTTGATGAAGCCCTTGTTATTACATTCTTCAGGAAAATCGAATTCAAAGAAAAAACGCAGGGTAATACATTTAGAGTTTAGCTCCATGAAATTAGCTGGAGGTTTAGAATGGAGTGAAAAAGAAGAGGTAAATTAAGGTTACGGTGAAGCGAATTTTTATCGTTTGTATGTTGCTGAGTTCTGCACTATATGGCAGAGTGAAGCCCTTTAGAATGGATTTTTATTCAATGAAAACACTAGATTACATCAGTCTATTCTACCTTCATTGACTCCAAAAGATTTGGACAATATTTCTTTGGAAGCTCCGTCCGTGAGTATTATTAAATAGTCATTAATTTCAATTTTAACATCACCGTTAGGATTTCTAATTACTGTCTGAGCTGAATTTGCTTTTGCTATTCCAATTAGAACACTATTGAAATCTGTTTTAAGCTTAATGAACGCATCAATACAATTTGATCCAATAAATGGATTTGAAGACGTGATTTTGAATTGAACAACATCTGTATCCGTAGCTGAGGTAGATGTTTCCATTAAGTCTTCAATAATTACTGCTGCGTCTGGTTCAAAAATATAACTAGCTACAAGGTTGGATGCAATTTCGTTTTTTGAGACTATATATGAAACACCCACTGATTGAAACGTCTCTTTTAGGTCTTGGGAATTTAATGTCACTACAAAATCAATGGATTGATATTGCTTTTGAATGTTGATTATATGAATTAGTGATTGAGAGTCATCTAAAAAGTTAACAAACACCTTTGAGCTACTTTCTATATTCGCTTTGGAAAGGTTCTCGTAATTATTATAATCGGAGAAAAGGACAGCAACTAACTCACTATCGTAAAAGTCATTGATGAGTTCAACATCGTTTTTGTTATCGGTAACGATAACGATTTTGTTTTTCGATTTAATTATTTGATTTGCAACTTGCTTACTAAATGAATCCCAACCAATAATTACGAAATGGTTAGTGAATTTTGTTCCAAAGTGACCATTTTTTTTCTTTTCCATGTATGCAGAATATTTTACTGTTATTTTACTTATAATAAAACTTAAAACCCCTACGCTTCCTAGGACAGCTGTAAGGCCAAGGATTTTACCTATTGTTGTTACTGGATAATAATCACCGTAACCTACGGATGTTAAGGTTACAATAGTGTACCATACAGCGTCAAATGTATCTTTAATATTTGAATCAGGTGTTTGTCCTTCAAAATAAAGCAGTAAGCTAGTATATAAGCTTAAAACAACGCTCCAAATAAGAATGATCCTAATTCTTTTTTTAAGTTTCTTATTTACCATTAGCTATTAATATAGTTTGCAGCGTCAATCCCAGAATCGAGTGCTTCGAACATCAAAGGTAATCTACCATTATCAACCCCTGCAAAGTAAAAATTATCTTTGTGAGTTTGAAGATTTCTATCATTAAATAAGTATCCTTTTTCAGGAACAGGCATTGCATGACCCATAACTTTGATGTGAGCTGATGTAATATATTCTTCAACACTTAAGTTAAAATATTCATTCAAGAATGACATACTTTCTTTGACGATTGCTTCTGGGTTTGCCATTATCTCGGGCATTTTTTTTCTTTCAGCTGGGTCAAAACACATGTACATTGTTAGTACTTTGTCTTTGTTCGTTTGTGTTTCAGCGTTAACAAATCCCATTAAATTATTATTTAGGCCCAATATATCATTTTGCCATTTTAAGTATCCAGGAATGGTTTCGCTTAATTCAAAATTAATGGCAACCCATGGAGCATAACTGGTATTTGAAAACAACGGATAGTATTCTGGATAGATAAATTTTAATGCGTTTTTTTGTCCAGCGTATAAAATGTTTTTAGACACTACAGTTGCCACTGTTTCTGTTTTAGTGTTAAATGTTTTGGTGTGGTATAAGTTGTTTTTCCTTTCTATGTGAAAGGCTATCGTTGATGCTTTAAGTTGATCCTTATTTTGATGTTCAATTAATTTTTTAATGAAATAATAATTTCCTTCTGGAGGTGAGAAAAGTTCAGGTTTGTTTTCCCCATAATAGTCACGGCAGGTATAATAGTGAATTCCTGCTAAGGCAGATACTCTTGAGCAATTCCCGCCATAATCATCAATCATTTGGTAGTCAATACCTGTAATTAGAGCAGGGTCGTGAATTAAGTACTTGTCAATAAATTCATAAAAAGAGATGTTATTTAATCCTCTATATTTTTGATCAATCAGTCTAGTGGGCATTTTCATGTGTCCAACATAGGGCTTGAGTAAATTAATAAAATCGGTTTTGTTTATTCCTGCTTTTATAGGGGTGTCTTGAAATCCTTTATTGGTGTAACAAATTCCATGGTGTTCTTCTGGTATTAAGTGCTCTTTATCATTAAAGGTGTATTGATTACGCACATTATTAAAGCCTACTATGTCAAGTTTTTCAAGTAGTTGTAAAGCGTCTTTCCCGTAGTTTTCTGGATACGATAAGTCGTAATGAGCACCTTGAGAAAAACTATTTTCTCCAATTTTTTTTGCGCTAGAGCTACCTCCGAAATCATCATCCATTTCGGTTAAAATGAAATCTTTTCCTGTTAAAGAGTTTGCAGCAGATAAACCAGCAATTCCACCTCCTACAATTAGAGTTTCAGTTTTAATGGTTTTGGAAGAGCGTATTTTTACCGCCTTCATTATTTTATGTCCAGTGGCCATGTTGCTTTGAACATGGATTGGAAAAGCAATAGTTATTTTTTTATTTCCTATTCCCCAACAACTTGTAAGTCCTATGCTTCCTAATGCTGATATTTTTAAAAAATGTCGTCTATCCATTTTCTATAATTTTTTTCAGATTTGGGTTTGTGTTGTTAAATTTCCAGATGAAACCGTCTAGTACATAATGTGTTACCTGAGGAAGAGTTAATATGGCTGTACATAGTGCAATTAGAACTGGGGAGTTTTCAATGTTTATCCAGTAAGGAGAGATCGTTTCGAAAATTTCAGTCCTCTCTAAATTTACTAGCATATCCCAAAAATACTCTTCGAAAAATGCAATAAAGAAGACCAACATCAGTACGCTAAAGGTGTTTAAAATTATATCGAAGAATTTAAGTTTGGAGCCTTGTTCAATTTCCTCCTCACCAATTTTATACTTAATAATTAGCACCAAATAGGGAACGCCATGTGCTACGACATTCGTTACTGAAAATATGTAATCAGAATTGAAAAATATTATTCCTAGGTACCAATTTAAATAGGTTGAGGTTACCCACAATACTTTTCCTGTTGCAAATTTTCCGTTTTTTGCGGCAATAGTTTCTGATATGATCCAAACAGCTAGTAAAAGAAAATATACAACATTCAAATATGAGAAGAATTGAATATCATCAATTAACTTAAACAGGGGGATGAAATCATGCTGAATGAACCAGTTAAAGCTTCTTTCTTTATCAAAATGCCAATATATCACAGGGTAAATCATTCCTGTATATATCACCCATTTATCAAAGCTTTTTTTGAGCGATGAATGTTTTTCTTGATTCTTAAAAGAGAATAAAGCTAAAAATCCATATTGCTGTTTCATAAAATGGTAAACTGCGATATAAGCTAAAATCGCCCAAAATATGTGAGTTGAATATACTGCTAAGACGAAAAGTATTGGCAGTAAAATTAATGGAACAAATCGGATAGATTTCTTGTGATTGAGGCGATCATTTTTGTTTAAGTAGGTCCTGAAAATCGTACTCCATACATGACTAACATCAATTCCTAAAATGAAGACAAACCATGCCCAAGTTGGCAAGCTTTTATTTTCTAAATCATTGCTAAAAGCCCAAAACCAAACAATCCAAATAGGTAGAAAAAGGAAGATTAAATCTGTTTTTTTTGAAAATAACCAAACACTTTTATTCATAGAAGTTTTGGTTAAACTCAGTTCCTTTAATGTAATACTTGAATAATACGGGGTTGTGAATAGAGTTAACTTCTATTTCGGTAGTGTCGCCAACAGGCTTTCCAAATTTGCACATCATTTCAAGCGCGTCGGTTGTTAGCCATCGTGTATTTTTCACAGGAAGTGTATCTATTGAAGAAAGCATTTTAATCATGTGCTTTTTGGAATACAATTTCGATCCTATAATCCAACCCCATTCACCAAAGGATTGCACATGATTATGAATAGGTAACGTATTTAACCCCGCAGACTGCATGGTCTTTTTGATACAATGAAAAGACTTGGTTTGAAAATATGGACTTGTCGCTTGAGTGATGATGATACCGTCCATTTTTAGCCTTTTTTGACAAAAAGCATACATTTCTTTTGTATACAAACGAGAAAGTTCAATAGAGCGAGGATCTGGAAAGTCTATTATAATTAGGTCGTAATACTGTGAGTCGGATTCAAGAGCAATGAAGGCATCTTGGTTAACGATCGTTACTTTTTTATCGTGATAAGAATTTTCATTTAGTTCTTTGAAAACGGGGTTGTTTGCCCCAAAATTGGTCATTCCTGGGTCTAAATCGATAATCTTAATAGATTCTACTTCTGGGTACTTAAGCACCTCTCTAATAGCACATCCATCTCCGCCACCAAGAATCAATATGTTTTTTCTTCCTGAATTAAGCAACATGGGAACGTGAACTAGAGGTTCGTGATACAGCCATTCGTCCATGGTGTTTAACTGCATACTGTTGTTTAAATATAGTATGTGATGGTTGTTGGAAGATGTAAGCGTAATTTTTTGATACTTTGTTTGTTGTGAATAAACAACCTTATCACCGTATCTGCTTTGTTCGCCAAAAAGTATGATTGGTTTTGCATAGCAAACACCTAATGCAATCAATACATAAAGTGAAATGATTGATCCGAATAATAGTTTTTTAATCTTAGGATTTAGTCGGTCGGAAAATGTTAAAAAAAGTAGAGTTGCTACGATAAGGTTAACAGTTCCAAGTACAAAAGGAGTATATGTTAGACCTAAGTAAGGAAGCCCAATAAAAGCAAAAAACAGTCCGCCAATTAAACTACCGTAGTAGTCTTTTTCCATCACGTCAGAAATGTTGGCTTTAAGATCATGATAACGACCATTAATTCTTGTTACAAGAGGTATTTCAAGGCCTATAAGTAAACCGATAAGAATAGCGAGGAAGTATATGAAAATTTGAATGTAAGTAGTCACTCCCATTATTGAGTATACAAAAAGAGCACACACGGATGTCAAGAGTGATAGCAGTAATTCAGCAGCAATAAAGTACTCTATAACATATTTATTTATTGACTTACTTAACCTGCTGCCAAGTCCCATGGAAAACAGCATGATGGATAAGATAATTGTCCATTGAAATACTGAGTTACCTAAAAAATAAGTTGCTAAAGTTGCTAATACATATTCAGAAACAATGCCAGCTATTCCAGTGGCAAAGAGTGAACTCATTAATATTTTTGAATCGGAAATTTTCATAGGTTATTTTCCGAAGTAGTGAGTATCACCATTTCTAAAGAAGGTAGAAGGTACGTTTTCGGTGTCTGCATACCCTACTTTGAACAAGCTAGTTAATATGAGAAGTCCAACAATCGGCCCGATGAATATTAGGGCTTTCTTAAATCGTAGAATAGAGAGTTCACTGTTAAGTTTTGGTTTAAAAGAAGTTAATTCACTGTCAGCTAGTACATACCACATGAAAACACCACCTACACCCAGAAAAACTAGTCCAACAGATAAAAGGAAATTGAAGCCAAATAAATGATGTTTTAATTTATAACGAATATTTCTTGATGGTGTGTTTTTTGAAGAATGGTCTGTAATAAACTGGAAGTAGTACGTACCTGCCTCGTTCACAATTAAACTGTACTCCATGTCGTTTTCTTCATAAGTGGGGCCTTCATAATCCTTTTCGAAATAAAGATCTTTATTTGCGCCCGTTACGAGGTTTTTATTTTCATCAAGAAGCAACACTGTCAAGGAGCACCATTTCGCTGTGCTTTTTAAGCTATAATCTATGTCTAACCTGTGTAATTCAGAAGAACTCATTTCAAATGGCCCAATGACTCCTCCTTTATTAGGGATTTCACCACTACTTACTTCACTGGATAAGGTTGTAATAATAATCCTTATTAGTAGTAACAGTAAGGCTGTGCTTAGAATAGATATAGCAATTGGATAGTTCTTTTTTCTGTACTCTATTGCGTCCTTAGTTTGTTCTTCTCTAAGTGCTTTTCTCCTTTGAGTATTTTTCCTTTTAAGATTTTCCCGCTGTTCCTTCGTAAGCATGCTTGATAGAATTTAATTTGGGGGCCTTATTAATTACATTACTACCTCTTTTTATCACTTGATAATTCAAATTGCTGCAACAGAACTTCTCTTTTAAATACTCCAAAGCTTTTTCGTAATCCATTTGATCCGAACATGTGAACAGGTCTACCGCAGCGTAATTATGCT
>JBLIBC010000060.1:0-11251 GCA_047632015.1 Glaciecola sp. | reverse complement strand
CAGCAGTTGCGGTAAAGGTTGTTGTCGATGCAGCAACATCTGAACAAATAGTTTCACTGTTTACTGTAACTGCTGGAATAGTATTTATTGTCAATGTTCCTGTGGCAGTATTAGTACAACCTGCTGCATCAGTTACTACAACTGTGTAATCTCCTGCATTTACTCCACTTGTTGCTGGAGTTGTTGCTGTACTTCCTCCGGTTCCACTCCATACATGACCAGTTGCAGTGGCAGCAGTTGCGGTAAAGGTTGTTGTCGATGCAGCAACATTCGAACAAATAGTTTCACTGTTTACTGTAACTGCTGGAATAGTATTTATAGTTAATGTTCCTGTGGCAGTATTTGTACAACCTGCCGCATCAGTTACTACAACTGTGTAATCTCCTGCATTTACTCCACTTGTTGTTGGAGTTGTTGCTGTACTTCCTCCGGTTCCACTCCATACATGACCAGTTGCAGTGGCAGCAGTTGCGGTAAAGGTTGTTGTCGATGCAGCAACATCTGAACAAATAGTTTCACTGTTTACTGTAACTGCTGGAATAGTATTTATAGTTAATGTTCCTGTGGCAGTATTTGTACAACCTGCCGCATCAGTTACTACAACTGTGTAATCACCTGCATTAACACCACTTGTTGTTGGAGTTGTTGCTGTACTTCCTCCGGTTCCACTCCACACATGACCAGTTGCAGTGGCAGCAGTTGCGGTAAAGGTTACTGTTGATGCAGCAACATCTGAACAAATAGTTTCACTATTAACTGAGACACTTGGCGATGCGCTGACAACTACACTCCTCTCTGCAAATTGACCACATGGCAGCGCTCCAGGAGTAGTTAAAGTATGACGAACTGTGTATGTTCCTGCTACGGTACTATTAATATTAAATGTTGTTCCTGCAATTGTGGCTAAATCTCCCACACCTCCGGGGCTAGCACTTATAGTCCATGTTCCAGGAGCTGAAGCTCCATTATAAGCACTTAAATCAATCGTTCCAGTTCCCACACAAACGGCTGGAATAGTTCCAGCTAAGGATGTGTCCGCACAATCAGGATCATTCAAAAAGCAGTAAGTATATTGTGGCAAGCCAAAATTCAACGACCCACTACCAAGTGCATATCCATTATCAACGAATCCTGCAGCCCCACCTGTAGCAGCATCAGGGTTATTCATTATAGCTAAGGAAGTTCCATTCGTTTTTCCCGCGTATAACACTCCATCTTTTCCTTGCGCAAATTCAGTTATACTTGATGCCCCGTTATAAACAGTCGTCAAGGCATCTAATGTAATATTATACTGTACCAATTTTGGCGATACACCATAAGAACCGTTAGCGAAATATATTTTTTTACTATCTGGTGAAAAGAATACTCCATACCTCCATTGATTACCAGCTACAAATTTTGGACCTAGATCGACATGGGTGGAAATCACACCATTTGTAGCGTCAAAATCAAACATGTGACTACCAGTAGGCCATCCTCCACAAATTGCAATTTTAGTTCCATCAGGGCTAATATCCATAGCTCCTCTAGCAGACCCTCCCGATTGTACAATCGGACCAAGCGCTTGAGTATTTGTAGTAATTGTTAATACCCCACCAACATCTTCCACTTTATTAAGAATAAAATTATTTGTACCAGTCTCGTGAGCAATTGCCCACATTACATTACAATCCCCATTTACTCTTCCACCAGCAAGCATTTCAGCAACATTAGCTGCACCACTTACTAAATTATTCTTACTTGCAAGATCTCCCAAACCTCCATTTAAAGACATATCGATTACATGGTACCGCATACCCCAAGCAGGAGTACCATCAGTAGCCGGAACCGTCCACATTATAAACTTTGTAGTTGAACCAGGATAAGGCATCGTTAAAACACCTTGGTTCGCACTACCAGTACCTCCATCTGAGGGACCTAAAATACCGCTTCCGTTTGGCATAATTGAATGCGTGGCGTCGTAAACATTAATCCCATCAGTATACCACTGAACATTTCCATTTCCATCACCAACGGTCGTCAGTGCTTCATAAAAACCTACTGCAGCTTCAGCGGGTCTTGATACTGGAGAGAATCCTGGCCCTGTAAATGCCATACCAGCTCCTGTACCAAAGTACCACAGCTCATTTTGACCTAACAAATTTGACGACAAAATAAAAGTCATTAAAACTATTAATTTGCTTGCTTTCGAGAATAAATTACCCATATATCTATCTATTAATTAGTTGTCCGTAGTAAAAACCAAGCTAATTTACCAATTATAACTCATGTCTCCAACATTAAAACGAGCTTTTAATACTTTCTCGTTTATCGATTAACTTTAGTTTTAAACCGACAAACGTACTTATTTCAACTATTACACGTGTACTTATTGGTCAAATAGATGTTTGATAAATCTACATAGTAAGACTTCTCTAGTCCGTATAAAATGCTAAAACAGCCAAACACCCATAATAGTTACACTGTCACTAAACTAATTGCTAAGAAAGTTGGGATTTTTATTGGCACAAAACACTTACGATACAAACAGCACTACAAATGCATGTATGACTATTCGTCAACTACAATAGTTACAATAACAACTAAGTGACTAAAAAACTTTTGATATTTCCTTTTTAACAGTCCTAATAGCAGAAAGACTAGTAAAAAATTGCTGTTCTGATTGAATTTTAATCAGCACTTTACTGAACTCCAAGGCGTCAGCAGTTTTGTCTACCGCAGCAGCCACTACTGTAACTAATTTAAGTGCATCTTCTTTCGCTTTCATCACCTCCTCCCAACATTTTCCAGACACATACAGCTGTTGTGTTATGTTGTGATCGTACTCTTGCTTGATTTCAGTAATTATGGCTAGCTGCATTCTTTTAGCTGTCATCCCTTGCTTAATAACCCTATTCACAACTTGCACAGGATCAGTTCTTTCTAACAACAAAAGAAGCCTTTCATGAGCTTGTAATCTCACTGGTGTAGTGTATTTTAAATTTTCCTTTTTAACATCAGAAAAATGTCGTCTGTTTTCCTGCTCCAACATTTTATTAATGATAAGGTAAGCAACGGCTCCAGTTATTATTGAAGGCACAACATATTTTAATAGCTCGATAAATTCTTCCATGGTAAGTTTATTTGTCGCTAATTTAAATCAAATTCACCTAAGCAGGATAAGGTTTTAAGAGTTTTCTTAAATTTGCTAAAACAGCTTTCTTTACATGAGTAAACTTCCCTTATCACAAAGAGTTCAAGACATGACGGAATCGGCAACGATTGCCATGAGTCAAAAAAGCAGAAAAATGGTTGAACAAGGGCTTGATGTCATTAGCTTAAGCATTGGCCAACCAGACTTCAACACACCAGACGCTGTAAAAAATGCCGCAAAGAAAGCCATTGATAAAAACTATTCAAAGTACACACCTGTAGGTGGTTATTTAGCTTTACGTGAAGCCATATCAAACAAACTAAAAAGAGAAAATAACTTAATTTACACTCCTGATCAAATATCAGTTTCGACAGGAGCAAAACAAGCTATTATCAACGTGATTTTAGCGCTAGTTAATCCAGGAGATGAAGTTATACTTCCAGCCCCTTTTTGGGTGAGTTATATGGAGCAAATAAAATTCGCAGGAGGCATTCCTATTATTGTTCCCACTCAAATTGAAAATGATTTCAAAATTACCAAAGACGAGTTAGTAAATGCAATTACAAAAAAATCAAAACTCATTATATATTCTTCACCTTGTAATCCTTCAGGTTCGGTGTATTCAAAAGAAGAATTAAGTAACATTGCTGACGTTGTTTCTCAACACAAGGAGCTTTTTGTATTGTCTGATGAAATTTACGAGTACATCAATTTCACTGAAGAAAACGTGAGTATCGGTGCATTTCCTCAAGTGAAAAACCAAGTAATTACAATAAATGGAGTTGCAAAAGGTTTTGCTATGACGGGATGGAGAATAGGGTATGCTGCAGGACCCGAATGGCTGATAAAGGCATGTAATAAGATCCAAGGACAGTTTACATCAGGCGCTAATTCAATTGCACAAAGGGCTTGCATCACAGCAATGAACGAAGGGATTAAGTTGAGCACTGATATGAAAGCATCTTTTTTAAACCGGAGAGATTTAATGTATAACTTACTTCAAGAAATACCAGGACTTAAAGTAAACAAGCCAAAAGGAGCTTTTTATTTGTTCCCTGACGTGTCATCTTATTTTGGCAAATCTACCGACGGAAACACAATTAATAACGCCGATGAATTATGTGATTTTTTACTAAATGATGCACTGGTAGCGCTTGTAAGCGGTACTGCATTCGGAGCCCCAAAATGCGTTAGAATATCATATGCAAGCGCAGACGACCTTTTAATTAAAGCTGGTGATCGAATTAAAAAAAGCTTAGCAAAACTTAGCAACTAAATTGATTTAAATTAACTTCGTTAAGTGAGAAAAGTAGGATTAATATTTATGTTATTAGTAAGCAGTATTCAAGCTTATTCAGCCGAAAATACCATTCCTAGAGAATGGTTTTATATTGGCAGTGGACCTTCTTATTCAATTGCAGACGATGCCACAGGTATTAATTTAAGGGCAGGAATACCCATGCAAAAAGGGCTGCACTTTGTTTCTCAAGCGACCTACTTCCCTTCATCTTTCGGGTACGATTACGAAGAATTCAGGTACGAATTCAACGTAGAATTAACCGCTTTCAGTATTAAAAAGTTCTCTATTTATGCGTCTGCAGGACTTAACTTTGGTTATTGGAAAAGAAATTTTACCACTTTATTTTTAAATCCACCAAGTAGTTTTAAGCAAGACAATAGCTTGTTATTTGGTGGTGGCATGAACTACAAACTGAAAAGAATTCAGTTTTTTACTGACTATAAATGGTACCCTGAAATATGGTCGCATCAAGCAAGCATCGGATTCAAATTCAATTTCTTTGAAAACAAAACAGTAAAAAATGCTTACTTCGATTTTTTAAAAAGAGGAGGGAAATTAAAAACGATTTCTAATTAATGAGGCATATCGGTACCATTTTATCATTAGCTCTTATTACGATCTCAATTTTTTCATGTGTCAAAAAAAGGGATTTAAAAAACAACGTTGTCGTTGTTCGAATTTCTAGTACACCCGCTGGATTACATCCTGTAAACGGAAACTCATCTACGCACTCTTTTATTTTTGCGTACACACAAAATCGACTCATATCCACTAACTTAATTACAGAAAAAATAGAGCCTCAGTTAATAGTAAATTTACCAGCTGTTGATAGCACCGGATTACTATATAAGTACCAACTAAAAGAAGATATTTATTGGAGTGACAAAACTCCATTTACGGTAGACGACGTTATATTTACAGCAAAAATATCACTGTGTCCGTTATCAAACAATCCAGACATTAGACCAATTCTTTCTTCCGTAATTGATTCAATATTTCCTGTTCCAAATGAAAAACACAGCTTTTATTTGAAGGCTAAAACCAAGCATGTGTTGAACTCACAAATTTTTTTAGAGAACTTATACATGCAGCAAAAAATGCATTGGGATAAGGACGGCTTGTTAGACCAATTATTTTTTAAAAATATACATGCCTCTGAATTTAAATCTAGCATTGCAATGGACGAATGGTTCAATGAATTCAATAACTCTGACAACTCATACTTGCCGGAACGATTGGTGGGGCTTGGACCATATCAAGTTGAAAGTTTTAAAAAGGACAACTTCATTTCATTAATTAGAAAAAAAGATTGGTGGGGTGATAATTTTGAAGGACATCAATATGACAATTTTCCAGAAAAAATTATTTTTAAAGTAATCAAGGACAATGCGGCTGTTTATCTTGCCATTAAAAATCAGGAAATTGATTTTACCCACAGTGCAGGTGGAACTTCAAAATTAATGAAACTTCAAAAGCTAGATTATTTTAACGAGAATTATAACAGTGATTTTATATCTGGATATTCATACAGTTATATGGGGCTTAACATGCGTCCAAACTTAGACAAACAAACTCCATTTTTCACGGACAAAAGAGTGCGAAGAGCTATGGCTCATCTTGTCCCTGTTCAAGAAATCATTGATTTGATTACTTATGGCAAAGCGGAACGTCAAGCAAGTATTGTCTCTCCCCTGAAATCGTCTTGTGATTCAACATTAAAATTCATCGCGCTAGACATCGAGAAAGCCAAAGAACTATTAAAGGATGCAGGATGGGAGGACTCTGACAACGACCAAATAGTAGACAAAATACTAAGTGGACGTAAAGAAAACTTATCTTTTAAACTGAATTACATTTCGAGTGCAGGTACTAAGGAAATAGTATTCATGATAAAAGAATCCATGAAAAAAGCTGGCGTTGAACTTATAGCGAATCCACTTGATTTTAATTCTTTGTACCAAAAAGCATCTAACCATGAGTTTGATGCTATGCTTGGAGGTTGGTTATCAGATTCTAAATATTCAGACCCTACGCAATTATGGGGTACAGAAAGCTGGTCTAATAAAGGATCAAACTTTTGTGGATTTGGGAACAGTTACTCTGATTCCTTAATCATCAAATCAAACACCAGTTTGGATCCCGAAAAGCATTTACTTGCTTACCGAAAACTTCAAAAATTGATTTACGATGAACAACCCTATATCTTTCTTTGGAGTGGTAAAATGCCTATTGTCGCTCACAAAAGGTTTACAGGAACTGAATTCTTCCGAGCAAAACCAAATGTTTCATTAGGGAGCTTTAAATTGAAGATATAATTTATTAGTAACGATTTGCAAGTTTCAGCAATCCCTCCTAATATTTCAATTTGTAATTTAAAAATTCACATCACCCAGTCCTCACCCTTCGGGTGAGTTAGAGGGGGCTTCCGGGAGCTAAGGCGCTACTCTACTTTTTACCCACACTCCTTTCTTGTTCTTATACACGATTCTATCATGCAAGCGAGAACTTTGTCCTTGCCAAAATTCAAAATAAGACGGAACTAATCGCAAGCCTCCCCAAAAAACAGGGCGCTTTACGTCTTCCTTAAATTTAGATTCACATTCAACAACTTTATTTTCAAGCCATTGCCTATTTGGAATCTCCCTGCTTTGAGGCGAAACCCAAGCCCCTATCCTACTCCCTAATGGACGAGTTTGAAAATACTCCTCAGATTCCTCAGAACTGATTTTTTCCATCACTCCTTCAATCCGAACTTGCCGTTCTAGCTCTTTCCAATAAAAAGTTATACTTGCTTTTGGATGTGCGTCTGTTTCAGCTACTTTATCACTTAAATAATTAGTGAAATATACGAAGCCTCTTTCGTCTAACTCTTTTAACAAAACAACCCTTGCCCTTGGGAATTCACCATCGTAAGTTGATAAAACCATGGCATTAACATCTTTCTCCACTCGTTCATCTGCAACATCATACCATTCATAAAACTCCTTAAAAGGATCCTCAGACATGAGACCTTCATTCAAAGGATGATTTAAGGTATAGTCTGTTCTCTGTTTAAACTTGTTATTATCCATAGTGCTCAAATTATTATCATTACTCACCTATTCCTTGAAGGATTTTTTCTACTTCCTTTTCTGTCAATTTCAATTTGTCCGAACAGAGTTTCAAAAGTACTGATGCTCTTTTCACTTTTTCACTTAACTCATCCACATCAACGGATTCATTTTCAATACTGTGTAAGATAAGCTCTAACTCTTCTATTGCCGATTTATAACTCTTGATTTTTGTCATGTTTCTTTTATTTTACTGTTACCTGTACACTTCCATCTTTAAGCACCACTGAAAGAGTATCGCCTTCCCCCAATTGACTTTTACTTTTAACGTATTCTTTTTCTTTGTTCATTTTAATCACCATTGCATAGCCTCGATTAAGTACATTAATGGGATCAAGAATCTTAATTGTCCTGCTTTGGTTACTCAGTAACACTTTGTTTTTATTGATTAAATTGACTGATAAAGAAACTAATCTAGACTTTCCACTTATAAGCTTTTGCTGTTCTTTTACCATCACATTTTTAAATGAACTATTCACAGTGTTTTTGTGACGAACAAGATTATGATTACTGCTTTCAAGCACGAGTTTACTTCCGTGTTTTATCGACGAACTCATCTTCACTTGCTCCTCTCTTTTTAAACTTAAGTAAGCGTTGCATAAAACAGAAAAGTTTGACCTATATTCTGTTGTCTTGTGTTTCTCTTTGAATAATTTTTCTTTAACCAAATAAACCAAGGTCTCCCCCAATTCCAAGCTGTAAGACTCAAATTCTTCAAATTGTTTTATCAAAAAAGAAGCCACGGCTGTGGGAGTCTTCAAACTTGTATGTGCCACTAAATCAAGTACGGTAGAATCTCTCTCGTGCCCTATCCCAACAACAACCGGCAAAGGAAATTTTGCTACTTTTTGAGCTATCCTTAAATTATCAAATGCAGTTAAATCCAATGAAGCGCCTCCTCCTCTAATAATAACTACTGCATCGAAAGAGGCTAATTCTTTTACAATATTATCCAAAGCTTGAAGCACATCATTTTCAACTAACTCCCCTTGCATGGAAGCACCAAACAAGGTCGTTTCAAACAAATATGACTTTTCATTTGTACCGAGCTGGTTAATAAAATCCTCATAGCCTGCAGCAGTTTCGGACGAAATCACTGCAATTCTTTTTGGAACCAATTCCAATTCAAGTGATTTGTTTAACTCTAGCAATCCTTCTTGCTTGAGTTGTTTTATGATATCCAGTTTATTTTTAGCTAATTCACCTAAAGTAAAACTTGAATCAATGTTTTTCACCACCAAGCTCACCCCGTACAACTCATGAAAATTGACGCTTGCAAACAGTAAAATTTTCATTCCCTTTTCTAAGGATTTCCCTGTGGAAGAATAAAACTCATGTGCAATTTTTTGGTATTGAAAACTCCAAATATTCGCTTTGATTCGAGCTACAATTTTATTGTTCTTCTTTTCAACCAATTCCATATAACAATGACCGCTCGCAGCTGTTTTAACATCTGATATTTCAGCCACTAACCAAACTTCATCCATGAAATTCCCTAGAACCACCTCTTTGATAAGCTGGTTCAACAGCGACAAACTGATGTAAGAATCTTCTTGGGACATGATTAAATTTTACACCTTAAAATTAACTAGTGCAATTTGAATAATGTTGACAAATCCACTTTATTTACCAACAGTGTGTTAATTTTTAACAAGAAATTATTAGCCTCCATGCCTTAATAATTTTATATTTAGTGTTCACTCCAGTAATTGGAATAAACTTTGAGTAATTTATTTTATGGTTAAGCGTATTTATTTTATTGTTTCTTGTGTTTTCTTGATGATATCTCATCAGGGGTTTTCACAGTGCATGGAAAAACCAACAGGAAACAAAAAAATCGCTAAAAACTACATGACTTTTGGTCAATTCAATTGTGCATTAGAGGAATACTTAATTATTTACAACGAAAAGCCTGACAAAGCACATATAAACCGAGTAATCGCAGAGTGTTACGCAGGTATCCCAGGACTAGAAAAAAAAGCTATCAAATTCGGGGAATTCTTACTGGAACGTAAAAAATTTACACCACAGGATTTATGGATATTAGCTAATGCTTACCATAAAAATGAACAGTTTAAAAAATCAATCTACATATGTAACAAGTACATAGAGGAATTCAAACCTGTTGAATATGAGCTAGGGGGTGTTCAGAAATTAATTACTAATTGTGAAAATGCACTTGAGCTAATTAAGTTTCCCTTAAAGGTCAAATTTGAAAATTTAGGAGAGAAGATTAATTCCAAATGGGACGAACTTAACCCCATACCTACAGCAAACGAAGGACAATTAATTTTTACTACTACTCGAAAAACAGTGATGGGTGGATATTCTACAGGAAACGCCTATTTGTCGGATATTTTCATTTCAAAATTAAAAGGAAAAAGATACAGTAACCCACGAAGTATAGGCACTACATTTAACAGCATTGACGTGGATGAATACGCTGGTTCATCAGCAGACAACAGGTACATGTTTATAGCGACGGATGGTGAAGGGTTTCAAATTTTCAACTTAAAAATGACGTACATGAAGCCTCGCGCGAGGTCTTGGCCAAAACCATTAAATTTAATAGGCATTAACAGCAATACAACCAATGAAAAATCGGCCACGATTAACAACGAGGGCAACATGATCATTTTTTCTTCGGACCGACCTGGTGGAATTGGAGGATATGATCTTTGGCTTAGTCGTAAACTTCCAGACGGTAACTGGGCTGTAGCAGTAAATCTAGGCCCGGAAATAAACACCGTTTACGATGACGTTTCCCCTCAATTTAATAAAGAACAAACCGGTATTAATTTCGCATCACAGGGTCATTTTAACATGGGTGGATTCGATATTTTTAAAAGTACTTTTTCTGACGATTATAAAAAATGGACAACTCCAAGAAACTTAGGTTATCCAGTGAATGGCACAAACGATGATTTTGCTATTAATTTTTTACAAGACAAACGTTTAGCTTACAAATCAGACTACCGGGATGACAGTTACGGAATGGCGGATTTATACCGTTTGGTTTTTTTGGACAGTACACCTCAATTATCCATATTAAATGTAAAATTAAAGACTGATGAGATCACTCGCTTGAGTATTGATAGTTTAGCTGCTCGACGGGATATGAGTATCGAAATACTTGACTCTTTACAGTTATTAAGGGTTCAACTAGACTCTCTTCAATCTGATTCTCTTTTAGGTGAAACCGAAGGTATTGTGCAACAAACCGATGAGTTTAATGAAGACATGGCCGACAGTAATTTTGTCTTTTTATCTGACTCAATGATATCGGTACAAATTGACTCAATGGCGCAATTAATAGCAGCCCAGAACGTAAAAATTCAGCAAACGAATCCAAACTGTTATGCTGAAATTACAATATCGAACTCAGCAACTGAAAAACAGTATGGAACATACAAAAGCAACACTTTCCGTGGAGGTATCTTGATGATACTTGAACCTGGGCAATACGATTTATCCGTTTCTGCTGAGGGTTATTACCCCCTTAATAAATCTTTAATAGTCTACGACAAAACAAGGTTCAAAGAATTTATAAATAAGAGTTACACACTTCGCAAAAGAAAATAACAAGACCACATTACAAATGAAACTTCACTTAAAAAAGCCAATCGCCTTTTTTGATTTAGAGACTACAGGCATTAACTTTGCAACAGACAGAATTGTAGAAATTTCTATTTTAAAAATAAACCCTGA